>NZ_JASJVF010000020.1:0-26940 GCF_035019805.1 Cryobacterium sp. 10I1 | reverse complement strand
AGCAGCCGGCCCACCCCGAGGAGCTTGACAGCATCGCCCTTGCTTGACCCAGACACGCTCTGCAGCAGGTCTTCCGGAGTCCGGAAGCCTTGCCGGGCCGCAAGGCCCTTCCCGCCGAGTTCCGGACGGGACCGCCGGGCCAGGGTCGCCGCGAACCACGCCGCCTGGGTGTCCAAGGCCCGCCGGGCTCCCGCGATCAACACGTGCCCCTCGAGCACCGCCTCGTCACTGAGAGTGTCGACAGCGGCGGACGAACCACCCAGCCCGGTGACGACATCCGCCATCGACCGCAACCCGCCGAGAACACCGCCCTGCACCCGTTCGCCATGCGGCTGATCGGGTGAAGCGGGTGACTCGGGACGGTTGATCATGCCCCCACGCTACGACCAACCACCGACACTCTCTGAGCATGGCTCAGGTCTGTGGAAGCTAACTCTGATCAGGTATCTGGTGAGGACAGGGTCGCTCGATCACCCGCCGGCTACTCGTCGTCGGCCTCGGCGCGCGGATGCCGTTTCGCGTCTGCAGGGGGGAGGTCGCCGGGCGTGCTGACTTCCTCGCCGGTCTCGGCGTTGACGGCGGTTTGGCCGGGCGGAAGGTTCGACAGGTCCGGCGCGATCATCGTCGGCATCAGCTTGGAGTCCGGCAGTCCGAATCGAGGAATCGACTCCGCTTCGGTTGTGGCGAGCACGAGGTCGTCGGACTGGCGCGGCAGGGTGCGGCCGCGGAAGAAATTCGGGTTGACCGCCCACCAGACCAGCATCACGACCACACCGAGCACCAGTGCGCCGATCCCGACGACGGCGACGGCGCCGATGCCGAAGATCGTGACGTTGTCCCCGTTATCGTCGGTGAGCCAGTCGACCGTGGCGTACTGCTGCAGCCCGTAGACGAAGGCCGCGGTCAGCATCAGGCCGCCGAGCAGTGGGAAGAGGCCCCGCATGATCACGTTCCGGAACGACGACCACATCGACCTGCGGTAATACCAGACGCACGCGAAACCGGTGAGCCCGTAGTAGAAGGCGATCATCAGGCCGACGGAACCGATCAGCGCCCCGAGCAGCTGGACACTGATCAGGGTGAAGAGCAGGTAGAACCCGATCGAAATGCCGCCCATGGCGAGGGTGGCCCAGGTCGGGGTGAGGTACCGCGGGTGGATCTTTGCGAAGCGTGCGGGCAGGGCGCGATAGACACCCATCGACAGGGCCGTGCGGGCGGTGGGCAGGATCGTGGTCTGCGTCGACGCGGAGGCCGAGGTGAGGATCGAGGCCGAGAGGAGGAGCATCGCGAGGTTGCCGAGGGTGCTGTCACCGAACAGCGCCGGCCCGATCGCGGCGAAGACGTCCGCCGAGTTCGCGTCGTTGCCGAGTCCCACACCGTCGGTGCCGACGCCCGCGAAGGCGACCGCCGCGACGGTCACGAGGGCATAGGTGCCGAGCAGGAGCAGGGTGCTGATGATGGCGGCCCGGCCAGGGGTCTTGCTCGGGTCGGCCGTCTCCTCGTTGACGGAGACGGCTGTGTCCCAGCCCCAGTAGATGAACACGGCGGTCAGCACGGCCGGGGCGATCACGCTGCCGAAGTCGAGCGTGAACGGGTTGAACCAGTCGAGCGTCGGGGTCAGCGAGTAGCTTTCCGCGCTCCCCGTGTACACGCGGATGAGCGCGAAGACGGCGAACATGATCAGCACGACAACCTCGATGCCCAGGAGCACGTACTGGATGCGGGCGGAGAGTTCGATACCGCGGTAGCAGATCCAGGTCATGATCACGATCCAGAGCACACCGGCGACCGTCGACCAGAACTGGTCGTTCGCGAGGTCGGCGACACCCGTCAGTCCGAGGTCGCCCATGAAGGTGAATGAGTAGGAACCGGCCACCTGTGCGAGGTTGGCCATCACGATGACGTCTGCGGCGATGATACCCCAGCCACCGAGCCAGCCGGTGATCGGGCCGAACGCACGGGTGGCCCAGGTGAAGGTCGTTCCGCAGTCCGGCTCCGCCTTGTTGAGCTCCTGGTATGCGACCGCGATGAGGTACATCGGGATGAAGGCGAGCAGCACGATACCCGGTGCCTTGACGCCGGCGAGAAGGGCTCCGCCGCTCGCGACGATGAAGCCGAGGCTCGCGGCGAGGCTGTACGCGGGGGCCGTTGACGCCATTCCGACGACGACGCTCGACAGCAGGCCGAGCGCCCCGCCTTTCAGCCCCTTGCTGTCGACCTGGTCGGAACGTTTCTCGCCGGCTTGGGACGAAGCGCTATCGGTCATCGGTACTCCCCACGTGAGGGCCGACCGGGGTCGGCAACAGGGCGGAACAGGACGAACGCGGTCCCTCAGCGGTGAGCGATCGTGATTGACACCGTTCTACCCCTGTTTCCCGCGGCCCGCACCTGCCCAATGTTCCGGTTTCGCATGTTTCTGGGCCGAGGGAGGGACCCGCGATCACCAGTCGGGCAGGAATTCCTGCCACACTGCCCGACGGTCCCCGCGGGGATCCGACTCGACGCGGTCCTCCGCATCGATGATCAGGGTCAGGCGGTCCTCCTCGGTGAAGCGGGGCCAGTCGGCGTCAGGACGGCCGGTGAGCGCGAAGTGCAGCCAGTTCCGGCGCATCCGCTCGCCCGCGTTGATGAAGAGCTCGCGACCGCCGAGCACGCTCATGATCCGGGCGACCGGCAGGTCGGTCTGGTCGAACAGGGCGAAAAGCTCGATTCCGTGGGTCGCGCCGAATCCGAGCATGTGCATCAGGCGCGGCGCGAGGTCGAAGCGGTAGACGTACACCGGCGCGACCCTGGAGTGCAGCTCCCCGAGCTGCAGGCTCGGGTACCAGAACACGAAGTCGCTGCCGAAATCGACCGAGCCGCGCAGCGGTGACAACCCCGCGTACACCGCGCGCATCGCCTCGTGTGAGCTCTCCGGTGCCTGGTCGAAGATGGCGCTGATCCGGGGAGCCGAATGCGGCAGGATGTCGACCCTGCCGCGGAAGAGGGTGCCTTCCCGCTCGTTGGAGCCGATGATGAGCGGGACCCGGTGTTCGCGGCCGGCGCGGAAGGCATCGACCGGGCGTTCCGGCAGGAAGTCGCCGTCGACGACGGGCACGAGGCAGAAGGTGCCCGGGTTCGAGTCCGGGGTCCGGGTCTGCACCGCGATGACAGCCTGGGAGATCACGTCGGCGGGTGCCATGGCGAGCAGCTCGTCCGGGGCCAGGCCGACCGCTCCGGCGTCGGCTTCCGTGAGCGTCCGCAACTCCTCGACGACCTCCCCGGCCCAGGCATCCGTGAGTTCCCGCGAGAACGCGGCGTTGGACGGCGAGCTCTGGGCGATCGCGCGCGCGAAGAGCCCCTCGGCCGCCGGCGTCGCCATCAGTGTGATGACGGCGTTCCCTCCCGCCGATTCCCCGAACACGGTGACGTTGTTCGGGTTCCCGCCGAAGGCGCGGATGTTGTCCCGCACCCAGCGCAGGGCGGCGACCTGGTCGCGCAACCCGAGGTTGCTCTCAAAGGGGTGGTCCGGCGTCGAGAATCTGGTGAAGTCGATGTAGCCGAGCGCCCCCAGGCGGTAGTTGAAGCTCACGTAGACGACGCGGCCGCTGCGCACGAAGCGCTCGCCGCGGCCGGTGAAGTCCTGGGAGGACCCCACGCTGTACCCTCCGCCGTGGATGAACACCATCACCGGCAGGCCGAGCCGGCGCGGGTGCCCCGCGGCCGGGCGCATGACATTGATCGTCAGGCAATCTTCCCCTGAGGCGCTGCGCGGCCCGTGGGCCCGAAACTGCCCGCGGTGCGGTTGTGAGGCGATCTTCCCGAACCTCGAGGCGTCACGGATGCCTGCCCACGATTCCACAGGACGCGGCGCCCGGAAACGCCCGTCGCCGACCGGTGGCGCCGCATACGGGATGCCGCGCCAGGCCAGTATCCCGTCCTCGTGCACTCCGCGCACGATCCCGCCGCTGACGCGGACGTCGAGCCGGCCCCGGGGGAGCGAGACGGAGCGAAGGGGGGCTCCCAAACCGGGGCCGGGGCCTGGATGCGGTTCATCGTCGAGGGTCACTGCTGTGGACATGCGCTCCTCCTCGTGGGAATCTTCTGGAGTTGTCTTGGTCCTTCGTGTGGGTGGTGGGTCTGGGTCTGGGTCTGGGTCGGGGTTCTGGTGGGTTCTGGTGGGTACCGGGTTCGGTTCAGCGGTACTCGGGGTTGGGCTCGAAGCCGAAGCGCTCGCCGGAGTCCCAGTCCTTGCGGAGGTTCCCGTAGGCGGGGAAGCCGCCGTTGGCCTTCAGGATCGCCGCGAGGTGCATCAGGTTCCAGGTCATGAAGGTCGTGTTGCGGTTGGTGAAGTCGTTCAGGGGGCCGCCGGACCCGGCGTCCAGGTAGCTCGGACCCGGCCCGATCTCGCCGATCCAACCGGCGTCCGCGGCCGGCGGGATCGAGTAGCCGATGTGCTGCAGGCTGTAGAGGATGTTCGACGAGCAGTGCTTCACGCCATCCTCGTTGCCGGTGATGATGGCGCCGCCGACCTTGCCGTAATAGACGTACTGGCCCTTGTCGTTGAACTCTCCGCTCATCGCGTAGAGGCGCTCGATCACGCGTTTCGTCACCGAACTGTTGTCGCCGAGCCAGATCGGGCCGCCGATCACGAGGATGTCCGCCGTCTGCACCTTGTCGAAGAGCGCCGGCCAGGCATCCGTCTTCCAGCCGTGCTTGGTCATGTCGGGATAGACGCCGGTCGCGATGTCGTGGTCGATCGCCCGGATCGTTTCGGCGTAAACGCCCTGCTCGTGCATCAGGTTCATGCTCAGGTCGATGATCGCCTGGGTATTGCTGGCTTCGGGGCTCCGCTTGAGCGTGCAATTGATGAACAGGGCACGCAGCCCGGAATAGTCGTAGGAGGCCTGGGTATTACGGCTCGGGGTCATGGCGCCAGTGTTGCACCCGCTCCGCGCACCGGCTACCCCGGGGCGCGGGTTCACTTCGTCCGGGATCCGGGGTTAGATTGCCGGGTGACTCCTCGCGAACGCCGCATCCTGATCGTCGCCGTCCTCTCCTCCTTCGTCGCGTTCCTCGACGGTTCGATCGTCAACGTCGCACTCCCCGCGATCTCCCGCGAGCTCGGTGGCGGCCTCACCCTGCAGCAGTGGGTCGTCGACGGCTACCTGCTCTCCCTCGGCGCCCTCATCCTCGTGGCCGGCTCGCTCTCGGATACCTTCGGCCGGGTGCGCGTTCTGCGGGTCGGCCTGATCTGGTTCGGGATCACTTCTCTCGCGTGCGCCGTCGCACCGTGGGGCGCCGCCCTCGTCGTCGCGCGGATCCTGCAGGGCGCTGCTGCCGCCCTTCTCGTCCCGAGCTCCCTCGCGCTCATCACCTCGACGTTCACCGGTCCTGCCCAGGGCCGGGCGATCGGCGTCTGGACAGGCTGGACCGGCATCGCGGGCATCGCCGGGCCCGTCCTCGGCGGCGTCCTGGTCGACACGAGCAGCTGGCGGCTCGTGTTCGCGATCAACGTGCTCCCGATCGTGGCGACCCTCATCGTGCTCGCCGGAGTCCGGGAACCGGCGCGCACCGCACCGGCCGCCCGGATCGACGTCGCCGGGGCCTGCCTCGCCGTCGTCGGCCTCGGCGGTCCCGTTTTCGCGCTCATCGAGCAGGGTCGGCTCGGCTGGGGCAGCCCCATCGTGTACCTGCCGCTCGTCATCGGGCTGCTCTCCCTCGCCGCGTTTCTCTGGTGGGAGGCGCGCGCTCCGCACCCGATGATGCCCCTCGGCCTCTTCCGGGTGCGCAATTTCTGGGCAGGCAACCTCGCGACTGTTGGCATCTACGGCGCGCTGAGCCTCGGCTTCTTCACCTTCGCCGTCTACCTGCAACAGGTCGGCGGCCTCTCGGCGACGAGCGCGGGGCTCGCGGGCATCCCGGCGACCCTGATGATGCTGTTCTTCTCGACATTGTTCGGCGGGCTCGCCGGCCGGTTCGGCCCGCGACTCTTCATGACCCTGGGCCCGATCGTGGCGGGCATCGGCTTCCTGATCCTGACCCTGGCCGTTCCCCCGGTGGATGTCTGGCGCACCGTGATCCCCGGCATCGCCGTCGTGGGCCTCGGGCTCTCGATCACGGTGGCACCCCTGACGGGCGCCGTGCTCGGCTCCATCCATCCTGAGCAGGCCGGAATCGGCTCGGCGATCAACAACGCCGTCTCCCGGGTCGCCGGACTCATCATGATCGCCTTCGCCGGCACGATCGCCGGCGAACAGCTCGGCGTCGCCGGGTTCCAGCGGGTCCTGCTGGTCACCGCCACGCTCATGTTCGCCGGCGCACTCGTGTCGTGGCTCGGCATCCGCACCCCGAAGAGCGGGGCGGATGCCGCAGCGCCTGCGGCCAGGGAACCCGCCTGAGCGCGGCATCCGCGCCTCTCCCACCTGCCCTCGAACGGGAGGGGTCGGGAAATCTGTTATAGTTTCTAAGTTGTCTTCGCGAAGGATTTCGCCTGGCACATGCGCTCGTAGCTCAACGGATAGAGCATCTGACTACGGATCAGAAGGTTGGGGGTTCGAATCCCTTCGGGCGCACAGGATAAAACCCCCGCAATCGGTTCGATTGCGGGGGTTTTTCCTGTTGTGGAGCAGGTTGTCTGCCGGGCATCCCGATTCTCTCGAATCTGACCTCCTGTGCACGGTCTCCATGCGCCGACCGCCCGTTCGCGGCAGGTGACCGGCCCCTACGTGAGGACCGCAGAAACTGGCGTGGCTACCGCTGGGAAGAGGCCGCTGATACCAGGTCTGGTTGGCCGCCTGCCTGTCGCTCACGCCGTGAGGGTGCGATAAGCGTGGCAACGATGGCGAGGATTGCGATGCCCGCGCAGAGCCAGAAGCTGATCGTGAATGCGTTGTCTGTGGGCAGGCCCTGTGCTGTGGTGTTCGAGGTGATGACGGCGGCGATCACGGCAGTGCCGATACTGCTTCCGATGGTGCGGGCGATGGTGTTGACGCTGATCGCTTCGCCGGTCTGGGTCGCAGGGACGCTCTCGATGATTGCGTTGGACACGGAGGCGAGTGCGAAGCCGATTCCCGCGCCGGTGAGGATCCCGGAGACGACGATCTGCCAGATTTCCTGGTGGGCGATTGCGGGCAGGAGGAACGCGACAGTGACCGCGAGTGCACCGACGAGCATCGGTGTCTTGGGCCCTACCCTGCGCACGAGCATTCCGGCGATCGGGCCGCAGATGACCATCATCCCGACGGTGGGGAGCAGGAACAGGCCGGCCTCAGAGACCGTTTTATCGAATCCATAACCGGTCGCGGCGGGCAGTTGCAGGAGGGTCGGGACGACGATGAACGTGCCGAACATGACGAATCCGAACGCGAGGGCGACGACGTGGGCGGTCCAGACGCCCCGGCCCTTCATCAGGCGCATGTCGATGAGGGGCTCGCGGATCTTCAGCTCTGTGAGCACGAACCCGGCCAGTGTCATTCCGCCGAAGACCAGCAGGCTGATCGTCGCGACCGACCCCCAGCCCCAGCTCCCGCCTTCTTCAATGGCCAGGATGAGCGATACCAAGGAGACGGACAGGATGGCGGCGCCGATGAGGTCCAGTCGCCCGGG
This sequence comes from Cryobacterium sp. 10I1, assembly GCF_035019805.1. Classification (NCBI taxonomy): domain Bacteria; kingdom Bacillati; phylum Actinomycetota; class Actinomycetes; order Micrococcales; family Microbacteriaceae; genus Cryobacterium; species Cryobacterium sp. 10I1. Next base: position 19,353 of record NZ_JASJVF010000020.1, on the reverse strand, counting down.
GGTCTTCACCGGAGACTCCGGCATGCCGAAGATCACTCCGAGGAGAGCGATGGTGATGAGGATGGCGGGCAGCCAGAAGAGCCAGGGCCAGGACAAGGCTTGCACGATCGGGCCGGCCGCGACGATTCCCACACCCGCGCCTACGCCGCCGATCGCGGACAGCAGCCCGATCGTGACGCCCACGCGTTCTGGGGGGAGTTCGTCACGGACCACCCCGATCGAGAGGGGCATGATCGCTCCCGCCGCGCCCTGCAGGGCGCGGGCAACGATCAGCACGCCCAGGTTCGGGGCGAGTGCAGCCAGCACTGTGCCGACAAGCAGCAGGGACAGAACGATGATGAGCATTCGCCTCTTGCCGACCATGTCGCCGAGTCTGCCGAGGATGGGCGTCAGCACAGCAGCCGAGACCAGGTAGGCGGTCAGGATCCAGGATGCGTCGGCGGTCGTCACCCCGAGATCCTTCCCGATCGTGCCCAGGGTGGGAGCAACCAGCGATTGCAACACGGCGTAGGACAATCCTCCCAAGGCCAGGTAGGTGACGATCAACGTGGCGTTCGGGTGCGTGCCCTCCACCGTCGTCCCGCGGTTTCCTGCTTGCGTTTCTGACATGACATCTCCCAATGTAAACGTGTGCTTACTTTTTAGCCTAGCCCAGCCGGCACAGAAGTCAACGCAGGTTTACCTCGGGGTGGGCACGCTGTACGGTGGAGGAGAGGGAAGGATGACATGGTCGCCGCTGCACCGAAGAAAGTAGACGCCTCTGCTGCGCTGCCCCTGGCGGCGGACGGCGTCAGGCTGCGCAAGGGGGATGGCACGCGGCAACGCCTGTTGGAAGCCGCACGGCACCGGTTCGCCCGCGACGGCTACACGGCGACGACCGTCAGGGACATCGCTGCGGATGCCGGCGTGAACGTGGCGCTCATCAACAGGTACTTCAGCTCGAAGGAGGGCCTGTTCGAGGCCTGCGTGACCTCAGCGGGTCACGAGCTCGGCCGGCACGATGGAACGGATACGTCGGTGGACGCGATCGTCCGCACGATGGTCCGGAATATCACGGACGCGCCGAGCGGCACGCAGACCGTGCAGTTGTTGTTGTTGTTGCGAACCTCGGGTGATGAGCGGGCGGATCGTCTCCGTCGCGACATCCTTCGGTCCTTCGCGGAACAGATGGCCACCGCGACCGGCTGGACGCCTGACGGGGACAACTCCGACACAATCCTGCTTCGGGCCCAGCTCGCGCTCTCCGCCGCCCTGGGTATCGTGCTGTTGCGATCAACCACTGAGATGTCGCCCCTCAATACGGCCAGCAGTGAGGAACTCGGCCGCCCGCTTGGTGAACTCCTCAGGCTCCTGCTCTCTCCTCCTGGCGAAGTTCTCGCGGGAGACTCACCGAGCGGAGCGGCCGATGCCGATCCGAGCCAGCACACGCTCCTTGCGGACAAGTTGGTGCCAGAGCGCAGCACCGATGTGGCCGAGACTCAGGAGGAGGAGGAGGCCCGCGGCGAGACCGTGGATCGGGAAACCGGGCACTGATTCGAAGTCGGGGAGTGCCACTGTGACGCCCCCGAGGAGGGGGAGGGCTGTCCCGGAGATGAGAAGTGTGGCGATGCCGCTCGCAAACGCGGCGAAGAGCGCGAGGTAGAGCAGGACGCGGAGACTGAGCTCGGCGACCCGTTCACGACGCCGTTGGCCTGCGAATGCTGCCGGACGTCGATCGACAACCAACCCCCAGATGACCCGGGCGATCGTGATCGCCAGGAGGGTGATTCCGAGCACCACGTGGACGCGTAACAGGCCGGATCTGGTTTCGCCCTTCACGAGTCCCGCTGACAGGACACCCGTCACGAGCATTGTCAGGATGACGACGGCGCTCACCCAGTGGAAGCTGGCTGCGATCGTGCCGTACCGCGTTGCCGTGCTCTTCATTGCCAACGTGCGACCTTTCCGAGCGCTGTTCCCGACGGGCTGATTCGACATGAGCCTAGGCTCGTGTGCGCAAAATGTCAACAGGCGCTTACTTTTTTAGGTTCGAGCCTGCGGTCCACCGCTGCCGCCACGCGACAGTGGCAGGATGGTCTGGTCTGGTCTGGTCTGGTCGGGTCGCGGTGTCGCGGTGCCGCGTCGGTCCTGGGTGGATGCGCGGGTCGCCCGTCTTCGGTGCCCCGACCAGTTCGTCGAACGCACGGGGCCGAACATCGGAGAAGGAGGTCTGCCATGACACACGAGGAACACCCGTTCGGCCGCGACTACTGGGAGGAGCGTTACGCCGCCCCCGGTCTGGCGTGGAGCGGCGACCCGAACCCCGTGCTCGTCGCCGAAGCGACCCCGCTCGCACCGGGCCGCGCCCTCGACATCGGCAGTGGGGAAGGCGGTGACGCACTCTGGCTGGCGATGAGCGGGTGGCACGTCACCGGTGTCGACATCTCCACGAACGCGCTCGACAAGGCACGTGCCCGGGCGGAGTCCGTCGACGGACCCGCCGCGGCGCGCATCCGCTGGGAGCAGCACGACCTGACGTTCTGGTCGCCAGAGCCCCGCTCATTCGACCTCGTTACTTCGCAGTTCATGCACCTGCCCGAGAGCGCCCGAAGCGTGCTCTTCCGGGCCCTCGCGGCGGCCGTCGCGCCGGGCGGCACGCTGCTCATCGTCGGTCACGACGTCTCCGACGCTGATGCCGGCGAGCACCGGGCGCACTTCCGCGAGCTGATGTTCGGGGTCGACGACGTGCTCGCCGCGATCGACGGCGCGGAACTCGAGGTCGAGGTCGCCGAATCGCGTGAGCGGGAGGCGCCCGCCGCCCACGACGGCGCGACCCCCGTGCGCGACGTGGTGGTCAGGGCGACCCGGCCGGTCAGGCCTCCGGCAGCAGGATGAACGGCGTCCGGCCGTGGGTCACACCGTTCACCTGCAACTCGACGGCGTGCTCTCCGGGGTAGTAGCGACGGGTGGTGATCGCCCGGAGCGAGTGCCCCTTGGCCAGCAGCACGACCTCGCCGGGCTCCAGGGTCAGGGTCGTGAGCTTGAATGTCTTGCCGGTGAGGGTGCCGTTCGCCTTCTGGTGGTGCAGGACATAGTCGACGGCCAGCCGGGTGGACACACGGGCGTTGTTGCGGATGCTTGCGGTGAAGTCGACCGTTCCGCCGAACGCCACCTTCGTCTCGGCCAGCACCGGGCCGGCCACCGTCACATCGGCCGCATGGAAGCCGAGCTGGGCGAGCGCGGCAGGATTGCCTCGCTTCACGAGGGTGCGCAGCGCGTGCCGCACGAGCCGGGCGGTGTGCCCGTCCGGCTCGGCGAGCCACTCGGCCGTCGTGGCGACCGCGAGCTCCGGCTGCTGCCTGCTCAGGTCGTTGAGATGGTTGGCGACCGACCGGCGCACGGCCTCGTCATCGTCGCGGTAGAGCGCGTGCAGGATCGGCAGGGTCGCGGTCGGCTCGGCGAGGATCCCCGGGACCCGCCGAGCCCAGGGCAGGAACGGCCGGGTGCCCTCGGTCGCGAGCCTGCGCACGTCGACGTCGGTCGAGGCGGTCCAGCCCAGCACGACCGGGAGCGCCCGCTCGAGGTCGTGGTCGAGGAGTAGCCGGATCGCGAACTCGGAACTGAGCCGGCCGGTGAGCTCGGCGAGCATGCCCAGGGCGTCGTCGAAGGCGGCATCCGTGCCCGCTTCGATGCCCTTGACCGCGATCGCGGTCGACACCGGCCAGATCAGCCAGCCGGTGAACGGCGCGGTTCCCGACGCGGCTGCGCGGATGGTCGCGGCGAATGAGTCGTAGCCGCCCGGCAGGTCTGCCAGCAGGGCGTCACGCAACAGGTCGCTCCGCTCCCGCAGTGAGAGCGGGTCGAGCGCTTCCGTGGCTGCGCGCAGCGCGGTGAGCGGCGCGTGCGGTGTGACGGCCTGGATCGCCGCGGTGAGGGCGACCGCGGTCGGCACTCCGATGAGTTGGTCGGCGAAGGGCATGGGGCTCCTGGTGCTGGTGTAGCGGTGTACCCCTCCAGCGTGCCAGATTGCGGTCGCGCCGAACACCCCGCCGGTTTCTTCCGTCCGCGCCCGAAACGGCGGGCGCGGTGTGCCGAAACCAGCGCGGGCGCGGTGCCGGTCGCGGTGAGAAGCGGATGTCTCAGGCGCGGCCGGCGTCCGCGCTCGCACCGCGGCGCCGAAGGGCAGCAGCCCCCTCCCGGATCCCGAGGAACACGATCGCGGCACCGAGCACGAACGCCCAGTCCAGGACGCCGAGCCCGCTCGTGCCGAAGAAGCCCGCGACCACCGGCACGTAGACGATGACGAGCATGATCGTGATAGCGAGGGCGACTGCATACCAGAACGAGGGGTTGCTGAACTGGTACCTCGTGAAGAACCCGTGCACGCTGCGGCGCTGGATGATGCTGACGAGCTGGCAGACCATGATCGTGACGTAGGTGATCGACATCGCCTGGGCGAGCGGCAGAGCGGGCACGGTCTGGCTGAACGGGTCGATGCCGTTCCGGTCGTAGAACAGCAGGTAGTTCGTGATGGCGAAGATGCCCATCAGGGCACCGCACCAGAGCACGTCGACGATCGACCGTCCGTTCAGGATCCGGGCGCGGGAATCCCGGGGCGGGTCCTTCATCGTCTCCCCTTCGGCGGGGTCCTTGCCGAGCGCCGCGATCGGGAAGATCTCCCCGAGCAGGTCGATAGCGAGGATCTGCAACACGTTCAGGGCGAGGGGTACGCCGAACAGGGAGGCCAGGGCCAGGCTCGCGGTGTTGACCACGAACTCGGCGATGTTCGAGGTCAGGCAGCTGAGAACGCCCTTGGTGATGTTGCGGTAGATCGTCCGTCCCTCGGCGATCGCGTTCACGAGGGTTGCGAAGCTGTCGTCGAGCAGCACGATCTCGGCGGCCTGCTTGGCCACATCCGTCCCGGAGGCGCCCATCGCGACCCCGATGTTCGCATGCCGCAATGCTGGCGCATCGTTGATGCCGTCGCCGGTGACGGCGACGATGTGCCCGGAGGCCTTGACGAGGTCGACGATACGCACCTTGTCCTCCGGCGCGACCCTGCTGAACACCGTGCCGCCGCCGAGTGCGTGACGGAGAACCTCGGCGTCGGGCATCGCCGCAAGCTCCGCGCCGGTGACGATGCTCAGCCCGTCGTCGCCAGAGAGCCCGGCCTGGTGTGCGATGGCCTCGGCCGTGAGGGAGAAGTCGCCTGTCACGATGTTGACCTTCACCCCGGCTGCGAGCACGGTCGTCATGGCGGCGGGGACGGCAGCGCGGATCGGGTCCTGCATCGAGACGAGTCCCAGGATGGTCAGGTCGCGTTCGATGACATGGATGTCCCTGCTGGCGGCATCCGCTTCGGTGAGCACCCGCGTCGCGAAGACGAGGTTGCGGAGTGCGCGGCCCGCCTTCTCGGTGTGCCGGGCGAGCAGGGCCGCCCGGTCGGCGTCCGTGAGCGAACGCACGGCGGTGCCGTCGTCGATCAGGGTGGCCCGGGCGAGCAGGCTTTCCGGGGCGCCCTTCGCGTATGCGGTGAGCACTCCGTCCGGGTCCCTGCGGATGCTGGTCATCAGTTTCCGGGTGGAATCGAACGGCAGTTCGTCGATCTCGGGGCAGCGGGCGCGCAAGGCGTCGAGGTCGATTCCGGCCTTGCCGGCCGCGACCAGGAGCGCGCCTTCCGTCGGGTCGCCGAGGATGCGCCAGTCGTCGTCCCCGGCAGGGGCGACCAGGCGGGCGTTGTTCGCGAACACCCCGACGGTGAGGAACGCGCGCAGCCGGGCCGTTGCCGTGTCGCTCCGGGATTCCGGCTCGAAGACGCCGATGGGCGCGTAGCCGATCCCGGTGACCCGGTAGTCGGCGCCGCCGACGACGAGTTCGCTGACCGTCATCTCGTTCTTGGTGAGCGTGCCGGTCTTGTCGGTGCAGATCACGTGCGTCGCCCCGAGCGTCTCGACGGAGCTGAGCTTCTTGACCAGGGCGTTCTGCCGGGCGAGGGTACCGGCCGCGGCGGCGAGCGCAGTGTTGACTTCGGCGGGCAGCCCCTGCGGGATGAGGGCGCAGGCGAATCCGACGGCGAAGAGCATCGCCTCGCGGAGCGGAAGCTCGGACTGCACGGCGATGACAAGCACGACGAGAGACACCACGGCGACGCCATAGCTGACGTACTTCGCGATCTTGCCCGTCTCCACCTGAAGTGGGCTGCGGGTCTGCGGGGCCGACTGGCTGAGCCGGGCGATTCGGCCGAGCTCGGTGTGCATCCCGGTCGCGGTGACGAGTCCGAGCGCCTCACCGGTGGCGACGCTCGTGCCCGCGAAAGCCAGGTTGTGCCGGTCCGCGAGCGGCACCTCGTGCGGGATCGGCCGCGCGTGCTTCCGGGTCGGGTCGCTCTCCCCGGTCAGGGCGAAGTCGTTGGTGGAGAAGGCGGTGGTGTCGACCAGTCTCACGTCGGCGGGTACTGAGGCGCCTTCGGTCAGGCGCACCACGTCCCCGGGCACGAGCGCCCGGGATTCGATCTCGGTCAGGGCGCCGTCCCGATAGACCTGGGTGGTCGGGTCGACGAGCCTTTCGAGCGCCTCCATGGTCTTCTCCGCGCGGTTCTCCTGGACGAAACCGATCAGGGTGTTGAATCCGACGAGTGCGACGAGGACGCCGGCGGTGCCCAGGTCGCCGAGGAACCCCGTGATGGCGGCGCTCGCGAGGAGCAACACGATCATCCAGTCGGCGAACTGGCGCAGGTAGCGCCTCAGCGTGGATTCCTTCCTGAGGGTGACGATCGCATTGCTGCCCGCGCGGATCCGCCGCTCGTCCGCGGCGCCGGTCGTGAGGCCGGAGCGGGAGCTCCCGAATGCGCTGAGCACCTCATCAGCCGTTTCCCGATAGATCGACGCGGCGGGGTCAGCAGAATCGGCAGGGTGGAGCTGCGGCAAGCTCATGGACCAAGGCTACGCTTCGGCCCGGGCGGCGGATGCCGGCGCCCACCGGCCGGGGCGTCCGCGCTCAGTCTCCGCGGGCGGTGGTCTCCTGCACCAGCGGGGCCGCGTGCACGAGGTATCCCTCCCCGCGTCGGCGGGGAAGGGAAGCCTGCCGCGGATCTGCGGCGACAAGGGAGTCCTCCTCCCCGGTCACGACCAGACCGGCAGAACTGTTCGCCGATTCGCTCAGGCAGTGCAGCCATCTCTCGTTGATGCTCGGGGCGTGGCCGCCGGAGAACCGGAAGTAGAGCGGAATCGACGGGTTCAACCACGCCGAACTGTGACCGCCGGATTTCCCGACATCGGGCCAGGAGAGCAGGAAGCTCTCGCCCCTGCGGAGCTTCTGCACGATCACGATCTGCAGGTGAGCGAGAATCCGATCGTCGAAATCGACGATCATCCCCTTGTACATCAGATATCCCATGGCGCGCCATTCCGGATCGGCCTGAGGCCCAGCGCCATCGATGTCGCCTCGAAGCATATTGCCCAGTTATACGCGTGAGAATTCGTCACTACAACCAATTAAGCGAGCTTCTAGGCAACCTTCGGATCAGGGGAAAGACGGCGTGGCAGCGCGTGAGGGCGGGGCCGGTGGACCGGGCGTACGCTGTGCTCGTCGGCTGCCGCAGAGGGTGCCAACGGGGAGAATCTCATGACACAGGCCAGGAAGAACGTCGCGAAGCGATCGGCACGGAAACGGGCCTGGAGCGACCTCAGCCCCCGGGAGCAGACCGGGGTCCTCGTCGCCGGGTCGGTGCAGCTGGCGCTCGCCGCGACAGCATGGGCAGACCTTGTGAAGCGGCCCGCCGCACTCGTCAACGGACCCAAGCTCCTGTGGGCCGCCATCATCGGACTGAACTTCGTCGGGCCGATCGCCTACTTCGTCTGCGGCAGGCGGAAAGCACCCTCGGCAGGACCAGTGCCGGCAGCGGTCACCGTGCCCGCGGCGCCTTTGGCGCCCGCGGAGCCCGACGCGAGTCCAACGCCCGCACCGACACAGTCCGAGTCCGCCTCAGTGACCCCTGTGGTCGACGAAGGCGAGCCGGGGCCCGTGCCGGGGCTTGCCTAGGCTCCCCGAGGCCTCCAGCAGGCGGACGACCCGGTAGCGATGCGGCTGCCAGATGCGCATCGCGGAGACCATGAGCGCGTCGTCGAAGTCCGCGTCGAACAGGGTATGGCCGATCGCCCCGGCGAGGTGGTAGTCCCCGACCGAGAGCGCATCGGCGTCGCCGAACGCCCGCTGGGCGACTTCCGCCGCCGTCCACTCGCCGATCCCCGGCACCGCCCGCAGCCGCGCGCTCGCCTCGGCCGCCGACAGGTCGCTCGCCGCTTCCAGCTGCCGCGTCACGGCGAGGCAGACCATCACCGTGCGGGACCGCATCGGGTCGACACCGGCCCGATGCCACTCCCACGAGGGAATGAGCTGCCAGGCCCGTGCCGAAGGCGGCACGCGCATTCCGGCAGGTGCCGGGCCGGGAGCAGGTGTCCCGTGCGCGCGGACGAGGGTGCGGAACGAGGCCGTCGCCTGCAGGCTGATGACCTTCTGTTCGAGGATCGCGGGAATGAGCGATTCGATGACCCGCCCGGTGCGGGGGATCCGCAGGCCGGGCCAGCGCCGGTGCGCATCCCGCACGAGCGGATGCTGCGCCTCGAACCCCGAGGGATCGTCGCGCTCCCCGAGAAGTTCCGGTGCGTCCTCGACGGCCTCCCTCGCGCCCTCGCCCCACGCCTCGCAGCGAAGCTCGGTCAGGCCGGACTGGGTCAGGCGCAGCGTCGCGGGTCCCGATCGGGTGAGCGTCGTGCGCCACACGGCACCGTCCTGGCTCACCTGGAAGGTGGGGTCTGTCCGGCCCCGGCGCCAGCGGGAGAGAGTGAGCCCGACATCCGTCGGATGGGCGGGCTTCCACCGGCTCGAGCAGTCCGCCGCCCCCGGTGCGTTGTCAGGTCCCGTCGCTGTGCCCACCCTGACAGCCTAGGGACTGCGTACGACACAGGGGCGTTCCCGGAGGCTCACTGCGCTTCGGGTGCGCTCCGAACCCCGGACCCTGTTCCTTCGAACACCCGGTGCCGGGTCAGTGCGCCCCGACCGTGAGGTGCTGCTTGCGAATCGGCTCGATCCGCACACTCGTGCGTTCGCAGCCCGAGCACTTGAGCACGTAGAGCGGCAGGGTGACCTGCTTCGCGTGCGCGGCGTTCGGCGTGAGCTGCGCCGGCGAATGACAGAACGGACACGTGATCAGCATGGTTGGGTCCCCTAATCCTCTTACCCGCCACGGTTTGTAACGTGTACTTCAACGGTAGCTCTCGAAACCGGCCGTGGTACCCCCTAGACGGATGTGACGAAGTATGTATCCAAACCGAAACGTATGCCGGGTCCCGGGTGCAGGCGCGCCGGCCGCCGGTTCTCAGCGGTCTCAGTCCGTGTCGGAGCGCTCGACGACGAAGTCCGTGCCCGGGTAGACGACGCTCTGGTGGCCCTCGCCGAAGCGGACGAGGTACGGCGGTTCGCCGTCTGGCCCGCGGACCTCGATGATCTCCCCGTGCTTGTCCGGTGTCTCGACCGTCCGGCCGCGAATGATGATCCTGTCGCCGATGATTGCGTGCATGGTCACGAACCTCCTGCGGCTCACGCTACGCCGGGGCGGCGGTTCTCAACAGGGCAGGTCCTCCGGCGGCGGGCAACCCGCCGGCCCGATCCGGAGCCGGTCGCACAGGGATGTGAGCTGCTCGAGCTCTTCGTTGGAGAGGGCATCGCCGAAGCGGGCCGAGATCGACCCCATGTGGTCGACTGCGACACTGCGGAACAACGCGTACCCGGCATCCGTCAGCTCGACGATCGCGCCGCGCCCGTCGTTCGGGTCGGTGAGTTTGCGGATATACCCGCGCGAGGCCAGGCGATCGATCAGGCGACTCACGCTCGGCTGGGTGAGCAGCACGTGCTGGTTCAGGTCACGCAAGCGGATGCGCCGGTCCGGCTCCCTCGAGAGGTTGAAGAGCACGTCGTACTCGTTGAAGGAGATCTCGCGGGACGGGAAATCGCTCGCGAGGCTGCGCATGATCGCCACCTGCGCGCGGAAGAGCGACTCCCAGGCGGATACTGCGGCCGCTCGATCCGTCACCGGTCCTCCTCAGTCGTGTCTTCCCAGACTAGAGAATCTACGCCAACCCTCGCTGCACGCCTCTTGGCGAATTCGCAGAAAGAATACAGCCGCACAGCTAGCTTTCCGTTACCGGTTCGTTATATATTCGTTGTGCGTCAACCGTTTGCTGTGGCGGAAGACGCGAAATGTGATTGCAGGACACTCTTGGTGCAAGGGAAGAGGGTCGGTCGTTAAGCCTCTACGACCGGCCCTCAATCACGTTAACGGCCCGTCCGCGTCATGAACCCGCCGCTCGTCGCGCATCGCGCACGGCCGGGGAGAAGGCCTAGAAGATGTCGGGGCTCGGCGTCGTCGACTGGCGGATGGAGACATCCGCGTGACGGTCGAAGCGGTAGCCGACGCCGCGCACCGTGCGCACGATGTCTTCGTAACGGCCGAGCTTGGCGCGCAGGCGGCGCACGTGCACGTCGATGGTGCGCTCGTTGGGCGCGTCGTCCTCATCCGCGGCATCCCAGAGCTTTTCGATGAGTTCGGCACGCTCGATGGTGCGGCCCTCACGCAGCACGAGGTACTGCAGGAGTTCGAATTCCTTGTAGGTCAGCGCCGCGGTCTCGTTGTCGAGCACGACGCGCTTGCGGGAGATGTCCACGACGACGCCGCCGGCGGCGCGGTCCGGGTCGGCCACCGTGCGGTGGCGGGCCAGGGCGGCCGGGTCCTGGAGGGCGAGGCGCACGACGTCCACGTCGCGACCGCCGGCACCTGCCGGCGCGAGCGCCACGGCGGCGTGGGTTTCCGCGTTCGGGGCGAGTTCCTCGGTGAGAGCCTTGAGCGCCTCGACGATGCGGTGCAGCGAGGTGCCGGCCGCGGCGGCCTTGGCCTCGTCGATGCCGACGTAGAGGACGAAGCCGCGGGCCTCTGTGCCCTCCGGCACGGCGCGGATGCGCGGAGCAGCGGGGGCAGGCGCAAGGGCGAGTGCCGGGCGGGCGTTGTGGATGGAGCGGGCGGTGTCAATGTGTGCGAGCGACATGGCAGGAGTCCTTGGGAATGATGATGCTGGGGTGAACCCGGCGCTCTGCGCGGTTGTGGGTTCGACAATGGCCGTTGCGACCGGGTGCGGAGCGTACGAAAGGCTCCGGGAGTTCAACCGACTGACTCAGAACCGCTCAGTGCAGAGGCACGGGGTGCTACTGCGCGGGGTTCGGAGGCGAGAGGGGAACTCGGCGATGATGTCGCGATTCAGCGGCACATTCGGCAACACTCGGCGCGCATGCCGGGCATCATCATGCCGGCATTCCCAAGGGCCTCGAGGGAGGTCAGGGGGCGGTGAGGGGTTGTCATAACTGTGAGTAAAGCCCACTGTTACGGCGTGTGTCAACTTTGTGACGCAGGAAGCCAGGAAACCTGCTGCATCACGTTCGCCCCGGTCGGGTCGAACGGGAGGATCCGTGCTCGATGGGCACTTCATCACATGTTCCTCGATGGAAAGGCACTTCATCAAAGATTCGTGAAAGTACTGCGCTGCGACGCCCGTGTGTCGCAGGACCTGCGTGTTCCGCCGGCGTGGTCGCAACCGGCGGAACGGGTGGACTGTGCCCTAGACGAGTCCGTACAGACGGTCGCCGGCGTCGCCGAGTCCGGGAACGATGTAGCCGAGCTCGTTGAGGCGTTCGTCGACGGCGCCGAGAATGATCGACACCTCACGACCGGGGAACGCCGCCTCGACGGCGGCGAGACCCTCTGGCGCCGCCAGGATGCAGATGGCGGTGACGTCGACGGCGCCGCGGTCGAAGAGGAACTTGATGGCCGCGATCAGCGAGCCTCCGGTGGCGAGCATCGGGTCGAGCACGAAGCACTGGCGGTCGGAGAGGTCGTCGGGCAGGCGCTCGGCGTACGTGGTCGGCTGGAGGGTTTCCTCGTTGCGGGCCATTCCGAGGAAGCCGACCTCTGCGGTCGGCAGCAGCTTGACCATGCCCTCGAGCATGCCGAGGCCGGCGCGCAGGATCGGCACGACGAGCGGCTTCGGGTCGCTGATCTGCACCCCGTGGGCCAGCCCGACCGGGGTTTCGACGGTAATGTCTTCGACCCGCACCCCGCGGGTTCCCTCGTAGGCGAGGAGCGTCATCAGCTCCTCCACGAGGGAGCGGAAGAGCGGTGAGGAGGTGCGTTTGTCCCGCAGAACCGTCAGTTTATGGGTGATGAGCGGATGGTCGGCTACATGGACTCGCATAGGCTCAATCTACTAGCTGGGGGAGGTATCCGGATGGGCGAGCAGGCTCGCGAGCACCGCGAATGGATGCGGCTTGCCCTCCGGGAGGCCCGCGCGGCCCTCGAGACGGGTGACGTCCCGGTCGGCGCGGTCGTAATCGATGCCTCCGGTGTCGTCGTCGGCCACGGCCGCAACGACAGGGAGGCACGGCAGGACCCGACCGGTCACGCCGAGATCGTCGCCATCCGGGCCGCGGCCGCCGCTCTCGGCGACTGGCACCTCACCGGCTGCACTCTGGTGGTCACGCTCGAGCCCTGCGTGATGTGCGCCGGCGCGATCCTGGCCGCGCGGATCCCGGTCGTCGTCTTCGGCGCCTGGGACGAGAAGGCGGGAGCAGCGGGCTCCGTGTACGACGTGCTGCGCGACCGCAGGCTCAACCATCGTGCCGAGGTCTACGCGGAGGTCGACGCCGAGGAGTGCGGCGCCCTCCTCCGGGAGTTCTTCAGCGATCCAGCCCGTCGAGCCATTCGCTGAACAGCGCGCGGGACGCATCCTGCATCGTCCCGGCGTAGAGGTCGCGCTCGGCGCGCAGCGTTTCCGGGTCGAGGCCGGCCGCGGTGACCTCCGCGGCGGAAGCGCGCAGCCAGACCTCGTGCATGGCCGGCGTCACTTCGGGGTGGAACTGCACCGCGAGCGCCCAGTCGCCGATACCGAACGCCTCGTTGCCGTACTGCGGCGAACCGGCCAGGCGTGTCACGCCCTCCGGAAGGTCGAAGGTGTCGCTGTGCCACTGCAACACCGGGACGCCGGCCACGTGGCGGAGCGGCCCTGTGGCGCCGAGGCTCGTCGGTTCGACCGTGCGGAAGCCGATTTCGTTGGTCGGCCCGGGGTAGACCCTGGCGCCGAGCGCGTTGGCCATCAGCTGCGCGCCGAGGCACACGCCGAACACCGGGCGCTCGGCGGCGAGCCGGTCCTGCAGGATCGTGATCTCCCGGGCGAGCGCCGGGAACCGGTCGATCTCATACGCGCCCATCTCCCCGCCGAGCACGACGACGAGGTCGGCGGAGGTGGGGTCGATCGTGCTGAGGTCGTCGCTGAGGATCTCGACGTAGGTCACGGAATAGCCGTGCTCGTGGAGCACGGGCTCGAGGTTGCCGAGATGGATGGTGGCGTCGTGGCGCAGCACGAGTGCCGTCCGCGTCCCAGCGACCGGTGCGGCATCCGTCGCCGGCGCGGCAGGCACTGCGCTCATTCCCGGCCCCGGATGATGATGGTGTCGGTGAGCGGGCCGTGCTGGCTCGGGTCGTGGAACACATCGGGCTCGAGATAGATCGCGCGGGCGCTCGGCATCGCCGCCCGCACGCGTTCCTCGATCACGTCGATCGACGCCGCGACATCCGAGAAGCGCAGCTCGGCGTCGAACGCGAGCTTCGCGGCCACGAGCAGTTCGTCCGGCCCGAGGTAGAGCGTCTTCATGTGGATGATGCGCTGTGTCTCCGGGCCGTTCAGGATCGCGCGCTGGATCGTCGCCGTGTCGGTGGGTCGGGCGCCCTCGCCGACGAGGAGGCTCTTCGTCTCGATGCCGAGCACGATCGCGACGAGCACGAGGAGCACACCGATGCAGATGGTCCCGATCGCATCCCAGATCGGGTCGCCGGTGACGATGGTCAGGCCGACGCCGAGGAATGCGAGCACGAGGCCGCTGAGCGCCGCGACGTCTTCGAGCAGCACGACGGGCAGCTCGGGGGCCTTGGCGTGGCGGATGAACTGCACCCAGGTCTCGCCGCCCCTGGTGTGGTTCGACTCCTTGATCGCGGTGCGCAGGGAGAACGACTCGAGGCCCATCGCCACGAGCAGCACGAGGATCGGCAGCCACGGCACGTCGAGGTGGTGCGGGTCCTGCAGCTTCTGCACCCCTTCATAGAGCGAGAAGACGCCGCCGATGGAGAACAGGATGATCGAGACGACGAAGGCGTAGACGTAGCGTTCGCGCCCGTAGCCGAACGGATGCTCCGTGTCGGCGTCCTTCCGCGACTTGCGGGCTCCGAGCAGCAACAGGAGCTGGTTGCCGGAGTCGGCGAGGGAGTGCACGCCCTCCGCGAGCATCGACGACGAACCGGAGAACGCCCAGGCGATGAGTTTTGTCGCGGCGATGCCCAGGTTCGCACCGAGTGCAGCGATGATGGCCTTGTTCCCCGAAGATGCGCTCATGCAGCAATTCTAGGAGGCCCCCGAGGCTGCGAAACGCCCCGAAAAGTAGACTGGCTGCATGACCGAGACTGCCGCCACCGCGGTGCCCCCCGCCGTCCTGCCCACCATCGCGTTCCTCGGAGCCGGATCGATGGCGCGTGCCGTCCTGACCGGGCTGCTGACCCCCGCCGTGACGGTCGAGGGCGGCATCCGGGCCACCAACCGCACCGCGGAGAAGGCGGCAGAGCTGCACGACCTGCCCGGGGTCACCGCCTGGGCGACCGCGCTCGATCCGGACGCCAACCGCAAAGCGGTCACCGGGGCGCGCATCGTCGTCGTCGCCGTGAAGCCGGCGATGGTGCCCGACCTGCTCCGCGAGATCGCGTCGTCCCTCGCGCCGGGCACCCTCGTGGTGAGCGTCGCGGCCGGCGTGACGATCGCCACGTTCGAGGCGCTGCTGCCGGCATCCGTCGCCGTGATCCGATCAATGCCCAACACCCCTGCCCTCGTCGGCAAGGCCGTGACCGGCCTGAGCGCAGGCAGCCGTTCCACGGCGGCCGACCTCGACCTGGCCAGGGCCCTGTTCGGCACCGTCGGTTCGGTGCTCGTCGTCCCGGAGGACAAGCTCGACGCCCTGAGCACGATCAGCGGCTCCGGCCCGGCATACGTGTTCTACCTGATCGAGGAGTTCACCCGCACCGCCATCGACAAGGGGTTCACGGCGGAGGAGGCCGCGATCCTCGTCAACGGCACCTTCCTCGGTGCGAGCACCCTCCTCGCAGCAAGCCCGCTGTCGCCGGGCGAACTGCGCCGCCAGGTCACGAGCCCGCACGGCACCACCGAGCGCGCGGTCTGGGAACTCGAGAAGGGCGGCCTCAAGGAGCTCTTCGACCGGGCGACGGATGCCGCACTCGCCCGGGCGCGCGAACTCGCCGCCCCCACCGACTGACCCTGTCCCGGACAGCCGTTGCGGGCCCTTCCGTAGTATCCCTTCGTGGGAATGACTAGCCTAAAGGTATGGCAGACATCTTCGGCGTGGTGGCGGACTCGACTCGACGCGAAATATTACGCATTCTCCTCGAGCGATACAACCAGTCCGGGGCGGTCGGCGGCGAGCTCAGCGTGTCTGACATCGTCGTGCAACTCGGCCTCAGCCAGCCGACGGTCTCCAAGCACCTCAAGGTGTTGCGCGAGGCGGGACTCGTCGGCGTACGTGAAGCAGGGCAGCACCGTTATTACCATCTCGACTATGCCCCCCTGGAGGAGATCGAAGACTGGCTGATCCCATTCCTGAGCGTCGATTTCGATGCCGCAACGGAGGAGGAAGCCGAAGAGGCCGAGGGCCTCAAGGAAGAACAGCGGGCGTTCGCGACCGCGATCGGCAAGGTCTTCGCCGATACCTCATTCCAGGTCGCGCATGCGGTCAAAGACGTTAAACCGCGCAAATGGCGGAAGAACGAATAGAACAACCAGCAGTACTCGACCGGCAACCGCCGACCGAGCGTCGAGCGTCGCGCTTATCCGCTAGACTGGCACTTTCGTGTCTGTCGCGAATCTCGCGGCGAAATCAAATCTTGTGAGGTCCGTGTGGGTTCTGTAATTAAGAAGCGACGCAAGCGTATGGCGAAGAAGAAGCACCGCAAGCTGCTTCGTAAGACCCGCCATCAGCGTCGCAATAAGAAGTAGGACGGCTTAGCCCGTCCCCAAGCGTGAGCGTTAGGTCCTTCCGGGCCTAGCGCTTTTTGCTTGTGCGGACCCGGTTCGCGCGTGCCGCCCGGCGGATGCTCGCGCGCTTCATCCGCATCACGGGCCAGTCGCGCGCCGCCGCATACCGCGCGAGCGCAGCGTCCGGGTTGACCACCACCGGGTGGCCGACGAGGTCGAGCAGCGGAATGTCGTTGTGGGAGTCCGAGTACGCCCAGCAGTCGGCGAGGTCGACGCCGCTCGCCGCGGCGCGTGCCCGTGCCGCCTCGGACTTCAGGGCGCCGTGACAGACCCCGGCGGTCAGCCGACCCGTGAAGATGCCGTCGTCCGCCTCGAGCACGGTTCCGAGCGCGCCCGTGAAGCCGAGGCGCTCGGCGATGACGTCGGCGACCTCCTGAACGCTCGCGGTGAGCAGCCAGACCTCGTGGCTGTTCTCGAGGTGCCGTCTGGCCACCGCGACCGTCTCCGGCCAGAGCCGGCGGGTGAGCTTCGTGTCGAAGATCTCTTCGCTCAAGCGGATGAGCTCGGCCTGTTCGAATCCCACGGCGACCTCGAGGGCACGCAGCAGCACCGTGGAGAGGTGATCGCGGTTCTCGCCGACCGCGAGGAACCGGGCCTGCTTCCAGCCGAAGGAGGTGATGTCCCTGCGGGTGATGATCCCGCCCCGCCACGCGGCGACGCCCAGATGATAGAGGCTGGCCCCTCGCATCAGGGTGTTGTCGACATCGAAGAACGCGATGGCGCGCGGGGGAGTGGCTTGGAACATCTCCCTTGGAGTCTAGTTGGGTCACCATGCCGTCCCCGGCTTAGGCTGGGTGCATGGCTACTGCACTGCTCACCCTGATCGGGAAACCCGGATGTCACCTGTGCGACGATGCGCGTGAGCTCGTCACGGGTGTCGTCAGGACCCTGGACGGCACGCCGGGAGCGCCCGAGATGGCCATCGAAGAGCGTTCGATCCTCGACGACGCGGCCCTGAGCGACCTGTATCTGGAGGACATCCCCGTGCTGATGATCAACGGCACGGTGCACAACTACTGGCGGATCGATCCCGACCGCCTCCGCACGGCCCTTCTGGCCGTGAAATGATCCGGCACGTGGTGTCGTGGCGGCTCGCCGCGACCGAGCCCGCCGCACGTGCGGCCGATGCGGCCGCCATCGTCGAGCGCCTCGAGGCCCTCGTCGGCGTCGTCCCAGAGATCCGCACCCTGCAGGTCGGCACGGATGTCGTCGGGAACCCCAACTGGGACGTCGTGCTGATCGCGGACTACGAGGACCTCGACGCGCTCGCCCGCTACCAGGTGCACCCGGCCCACGAGGCCGCCGCGGCGTTCATCCGCTCCGTCGCCGCCGAGAAGGCAGCCGTCGACGTCCAGTTCTGACCCGTGCGGTTCTGAGCCGGCCGGAAACGCCGAAACGCAGGAGCTCCGGGCTGCTGAGGCGGTGTGAGCCTCAGGGCGCCGGAGCTCCTGCGTTTCGTTGTGCCGCTTGGACCCCGGCGGCCTACGGCTCGAGACGGGTCGGGCCGCGGAACAGGTAGGTGACCTCGCGGATGCTGGCCTGGTGCAGCATCAGCATCAGCACCCGGGCGAGGCCCATGCCGAAGCCGCCGTGGCTGGGAACGCCGTAACGGAAGAAGTCGAGGTAACCGCCGAGCTCTTCCGGGTCGAGGCCCTTCTCGATCGCCTGGGCGGTGAGCACGTCGATGCGGTGCTCACGCTGCGCGCCGGTCGAGATCTCGGTGCCGTTGAAGATCAGGTCGTAGCTGTTGGTGATGGTCTGGTCGTTCTCCGGACGCATGTGGTAAAACGGGCGGATGCTCGCGGCGTAGTCGGTCAGGAACACGAACTCGTGGCCGTAGGTCTCCAGCACGTACGCGGCGATCTGGCGCTCGCCCTCCGGGTCCATGTCGTCGTCGTCGCGCGGCACCTCGTAGCCGCGACCCTTGACGATCTCCTTGGCCTCGGCGAGGGGGATGCGCGGGAAGGGCTGGGTGGGAACCGTCACCTCGACGCCGAACAGGGCCAGGACTTCTTCGCCGTGCTTGGCCTTGACGGCCGTGAAGCCGGCGACGAGGAGCTCCTCGTGCAGCTGCATGACGTCTTCGTGGCTGTCGATCCAGCTGATCTCCGCGTCGACGCTCGTGAACTCCGTCGCGTGACGGCTCGTGAACGACGGGTCGGCGCGGAACGCCGGTCCGACCTCGAAGACCTTGCCGAAGCCGGCCGACTGGGCCATCTGCTTGAAGAACTGCGGGCTCTGCGCGAGGTAGGCCTTGGTGTCGAAGTACTCGACCTCGAAGAGTTCGGCGCGGGACTCGCTCGCGCTCGCCATCAGCTTCGGGGTGTGCAACTCGATGAAGTCGTGTTCGATCCAGTACGTGCGGAGTGCGTGCTCGAACGTGGTCTGGATGCGGAAGATCAGGTTCTGCTTCGGCTGGCGCAGGTCGAGGAAGCGCCAGTCGAGGCGCTTGTCGAGGCTTGAGTCTGCGGCGATCGGCGTCTCGGGGATGGCGGCGGTGACGACCGTAAGCGTCGCGAGCTTGATCTCGATCCCGCCGAGCTTGACCCGTTCGTCGTGCTTGAGCTCACCGGTCACGGTGATGAAGCTGCCCTGGGCGAGCGTGGAGATCGTGGAGGCCGGCTCGTCGGCGACGACGGCACCGTCGGCATCCGTCGTGCGGGGGTTCACGAGCTGCACGGCACCCGACTCGTCGCGCAGCACGACGAACTGCACCTTCTTCTGGTCGCGGACCGTGTCGACCCACCCCGAGACCGTCACGGTTCCGTTAGAGAGGGCGGCCAGGTTCTTGATCAATACGCGCGAAGTCACCGGATAAGTTTAGCGGCACCGGCTCTCGGCTAATTCATGGGCACCTCCTCCGTAGAATGAGCGGGTGGTAGCCAGCCAGATCCATCTCGTCCGTCACGGTGAAGTGTTCAATCCTGAGCGCGTGCTGTACGGCAGGCTGCCCGAATTCCGGCTTTCCGACCTCGGCGCCGCCATGGCGACCGCCGCTGCCGTCGACCTCGTCGAACGCGGCCGGCCGGTGCGCCGGGTCATCGCCTCCCCCCTGCAGCGCACCCGCGAGTCCGCGGCGCCCATCGCCGCGGCCTTCGGCCTGCCCGTCGAGATCGACGAGCGCATCATCGAGCCGACCAACAGATTCGAGGGTAAGCGGATGTCGGGCGAGCACGGCGCC
>NZ_JASJVF010000019.1:0-26949 GCF_035019805.1 Cryobacterium sp. 10I1 | reverse complement strand
TGCCGTAGGCGCCGAGCTCGAGAACCGGTCTGCCGGCCATTACATAGCTCCGAAGAACGCGACGATGGCATCAGCCGTGACGGGCCGTGCCGGCGGTGCCGGCCGCGGACGCACGGAGGACCTCGAGGGTCGCGGCGTGCAGCAGTCCGTTGGTGGCGAGGGAGCTGCCGTGCCAGGGTCCCTCGAGCCCGTCGGCCGAGGTGAAGGTGCCGCCGGCCTCCTGGACGATCGGGGCGAGCGCGGCCATGTCGTATGGCTTGAGGTCG
This sequence comes from Cryobacterium sp. 10I1, assembly GCF_035019805.1. Lineage (NCBI taxonomy): Bacteria > Bacillati > Actinomycetota > Actinomycetes > Micrococcales > Microbacteriaceae > Cryobacterium > Cryobacterium sp. 10I1. The sequence goes on along the minus strand of NZ_JASJVF010000019.1, from coordinate 26,683 downwards.
AATTCGGCCACGATATCGAGCACGCCTTCGGCCAGGAGCATGTACGACCACATGTCGCCGTATGCCCGAGTGCGCCACACCGACCGGGAGAGGGCGACAAGCTCGTCGAGGTGGCCGGTCTGGTCCCACTGCTGGATGCTGTTGTAGCTCAGGGAGGCGTCGGCGAGGGTCGGTACGCCGGAGACCTGGAGCCGGCGCGGGGCTGCGTCGGGGGTGCGCTCGTCGCTGGACCAGGCGCCGGCGCCGGCTCGCGCCCACCAGCGCTTGCCGAGGGCGGGGGAGCTCACCACTCCGACGACGGGGATACCGTCGACAGCGAGGGAGATCAGAGTTCCCCAGATCTGCACGCCGCGCAGGAAACCGGCGGTGCCGTCGATCGGGTCGATGATCCACTGGCGCACGGTCGAGCCGGCGGTGCCGTATTCCTCGCCGAGAATGCCGTCGTTCGGACGTCGTTCCGCGAGGAGGGCACGGATGGCTCGTTCGACGGCCTGGTCGGCGTCCGTCACGGGGGTGCGGTCCGGCTTGGTCGTGACGACGAGGTCCATCGCGCTGAAGCGGTCGCGGGAGATGGCATCCGCGGCATCGGCGAGTTCGATGGCGAGGGCCAGGTCATCGTCGAGGCTGTAGGTCGAGGCCTCGTCGGAGGTACTGTTTCGGGGAGGAATTGTCGCGTCGGTCACACTCCCAAGGATAGTAATTTCCGCGCGACTCACCGGTGCGCGGCCTCGATTGGCGCCGGGGACGTTTCCGGTGTTATTCTCTAGAGTCGCTTCGGGTCGTCCCGGAGAAACAAATACGCACCTCTAGCTCAATTGGCAGAGCAACTGACTCTTAATCAGTGGGTTCCGGGTTCAAGTCCCGGGGGGTGCACCAAAAAGCCAGATTGACCGGCTGTTTTACTGGGTTCCATGTCATTTGGGATCACTTGGAGTCAGCTATTGTCACCTGAATAAGTGTGGAGTAACTGTGGACTTGTGCTAGGTCCACACAAATAGAAAAGCCTCTGACAACCAGCGTTGTCAGAGGCTTTTGTGGTTAAGTATGGACCTGTCGCGTGGAGACCTGGGGCTAAGTCCACACAAATAAAGCTGGCGACATCCGCGCCCGCAGGGCTCACGTTCCTACGATGGCGCTCACAAAACTCTTCGACCGAATTTCGCGCTCACCTTGCGCACATCACTCACCGAAACGTCCCGGCTTATGTAGCTGCGAATGGTTGTACTTAGCTGGCCATGCCCGAGGAGCTTCTGTGCGGCTTCCGGCCCAAACTCTGGGTGGTGGCCAACTTCCGATGCAATCGAGCGCCGCATGGAGTGGGTGCTCGCGAACTCGACCTCGGAACCCGCAAGGGCCGCTCGCATCGAACGACGCAGATTGGCGAGGTTGAGAGGTGCACCTGTGGCGGCATAGAAGATGAGCCCGCCGGTACCTGGTGTATCAACCCGACGGCGCAGAATCTCGATGGCGAAGTCATCCAGGACGACACGGCGGACATCTTTCGCCTTTGTGTAAGGCTGCACAAAATAGAAGCCGGGAATCTCATACTTACGGGCCCCGAGCTTCCTACCTCGCGGGCCCTGGATGGACACGGCCTGGTGAATCGTGATGACGGGAGGCTCTGCCGTCCAGTCGATGTCCTGCACTTGAATGGCGGCAACCTCAGACACTCGGGCACCGAGAGCAAGCTGCAGAGACAGGACGTCGATTAAGTCGGTGCTGCCTTTGCGGGAATTCGGGCCTGGACGCGACCGGTCTTTAGCAGCAATCAGGAGGTCGAACATCTGCTCGGCAGTATCGGGCGTGAGCGTCTCAGGGTCGGCTTTTTCTACTTTGGGGAGGTGTCCCGCTGCATTGACCGCGGTGTTAGAGGCCACGGCATCGTGACGAAGCGCCAAAGTCATTAGGTTGCCGGACACCGCCCGGATGAGTTTTGCTTCGGAGGGGGACTTCTTGTGCTCGTCAAGAATGAGCTTGGCAAACGTGCCCTGTGTTAGCTCGTGAAGGCGGCGTTGGCCGATAGCCGGCAGAATCTGGAAACGGGCGGTGCGCGTGTACCGAGTGACGGTTGCGGATGCCAAATCGGTGTCGTCCAGTTCCGCGATATACAGCTCGATGAGCTGGGCAACCGTTGACATCCGGCTCAGCGCAGGGGTACCGATGCTCGTGGGAGTCTTGACTCGAGCGTCCATCTTGCTCTTGAGGGCAGCCTTCGCTTTGGCTTCCGTATTGGAGGATGCCCGCACTTGCCTGCGCTCCCCGGTCGTTGGGTGTCGCTGCCAAGCTACGGCCCTCCATGCGCCCTCTGAGACCTGCTTGGCGCTGATGTTGCCGTAGGCGCCGAGCTCGAGAACCGGTCTGCCGGCCATTACATAGCTCCGAAGAACGCGACGATGGCATCAGCCGGCCAGCGAGTGGTCCGGCCGATGTGGAGGGGCTTGGGCATGCGACCGGCGACGACCCAGTTGCGTACAGTACCGACGCTAATCTTCGCGTAGGTCGCAACGTCGGTAGCGTCCCAGAGCGGAGCGTAAACGGTGACGGTTGGAGTGGCATTTGGCATGGCGTGTCTTTCAGTTCGGCGACCGAGGTGACAACCTCGATTCGCTATACGCATGCGCGGTAAAGAACAATTTAGCAACGCTAACGAAATGGCGTCCCATAACTCGGTGTCATCCGACGTCGAAACCGACTCACATTCCGAGCGGATGCAAATACCGGGATTTTGCATCGAGCCGACCCGTCGAACTGAGAGCACCGACTTTCTTCATGCCCTTAAGCAGATCGACTTCCGTCCGAGGGTCAATAACGATCAGTGATCGGCTCGGCGCAGGTGGCTCCCAATCAAGCGACTTCAGGATCGGGTGCACGAGGACCAGCTTCACACTGCCACCTGGCCATGGTTCCGCTGAAGGGACTACGCATCGAGGTGCGTAGAGCCTTTCCAGAGCGGACGCGGATTCGGCCCACTGCGACCAGGTCCCGCTCGACGAACCTTTCGCCAAAGCCCGAGCTTGGTACTCGGTGGCGACTTCACAGGCATAAGCAAAGCGATTCTGACGCAAGAGGTCGGCCCAAGAACCGCCCTCTACGATAGTTTCCGCACGACCGATCTCTCCGTATCCTTCAATGAAGGACGCCAGCAGCCCGCCGGTCGTCACACTCAGCCGCAGCTCTCCGTCGGTGGCTTCGCCGCAGGCCCAGAAAGTTTGATGCATCTTTTCGCTCATGCAGCCTACATGCGCGGCACCCGTCAGTACCGCACACGCTGCGGTACGAAAATGTCCGCGAGCTCACCGTCGGCTAGCCAATCCACCATCACTGTCAGGGCCAAGCTCGGCGGCGAGAGCGCCTGCCGCGGCTGCACCATGAGCTGAAGTGTCGGGTCTGAGTGAACATTCACAAGAGGCCACGCGCCGCCGGTCGCCAGACCGATCCGCCACAGGTTTTCGATTCCTGCTTCCGGATGCCAGCCGAGCTCTACGGCGATCGCCCGGCTTGAGCCGAGGCATTGCGCGAACCAGCTCGGGTATGGCTGGCCCGGTTCGCGAATCCTCTCCACGATCAGAAAATTCCAGCCGGTCCCGGTGCCCACCATTGAGACCAGACTTTCTAGAAATATCCAAGAGATCATTGGCGACCACCCGTCGCCTGACGAATTCTTCCATCTGTATTTCAGCGGTTCGGGCTCCTCCCAGAGGACCAACTCGAGGCTGAGGTCGAGGTCGAAAGTGCTGGGCATTGGAAGGGGCATATTGAACTCATGCGCGGGGTCGTCAATCTCCGAACTGTCCCGCGCATGTAGTTCGCATGAAACCCAAGATGCACGAGCTGATGGATGGACCCGGCCACTGGCGAGTGACCACGTTGAGTGGCACGGTCCACGAGTTTAAGACTGAGCCAAGCCTCTACTGGCGTCGGACGCCCGCGTCTGGGTCTTTCGATGCCGCTTACGATAACCGGTGGGCTCGGCTACGTCGGCTCGGTCGCGTAGAGGTTGGTGTTCGCGTCTCACTCGAAGTGAGCGACGGCTCTTATCTGTACGGTAACATCTGGCATAAGACGTCGACGGTCGTCTCCATCCAGCGACTGCCCGGATATTGTGACGTGTGCGGCAGCCGCCGTCCGCTGCGCCTGCCCTGCTGGCGCTGCGCGATTCAGCCGGACTGGTTCGAGGGTGACGACGGAGCGGACCCCCGCCGGGTCGCGCTCCGCCGACGCATCGAGCGCCGGCTCGGCCGGATCCGTTCGTGGCAGCACAACAGTTTGGCGGCTGTCAAAAAGTCCGCCTACAACGCCACCGATTGGCGCTGGTGGGTCGATGGGGTCAGGCCGCTCACCGCCGAGGATGTCGAACCGGCCTACTGCGAGAACTGCCGGAGCCTGCTCGTCGGCGCTGATACCTCGCCGAGCCTCGCCAACTGCACAATGTGCTCCATCAGCCCCGGCTGGGCGTTTCGCTCACACTATGAGGGTGAGAGCAACAAGCGGTACCCGGACGCCGCGCGTCTCCGTCGCTGCGTCCGCTGGGTCGAGTTCATCGCCCGCCTTCGCGGAGTCCCAGCATGGCAGCCACGCTCATAAGACGCCGGCAGATCAGCCATCCGTGGCGGGGTTCTGGCGGTATTTCTCATCGATCTCGGCTTGGGCTTCTTTGAGTGTGATCTCCCCGGTGAGGCGGCGACGGCACCGGCCGATATTGTCTTCGTTAGGTTCGTGGCCGGCGAGTCCGGCGGTCTTCTCGATCTCTACCAGGCGACAAATTGCGCGTATTGCGTACGGCTGACGCGTAGATTTGGCCCATGTTGGATATATCGCTCGTTAAAGAGGGGATCTTCGCGTCAGGTCAACTTTCGACGCGAATGATTATGGACGAGGCTGGCCCCACCGGTTTCATGGGCTCAGGGCAGGTCGAAGGGGACGCTGCCGGGACAGCGGACGCTGCCGAGACTGCGGACTACATTGTTGGATTGATACAGGCAGTGGGCGCAAATCTTCAGGCCGTTGGGGTCGGTCTCCAGAACTATCGGGAGACCAGATACCAACAGGACGGCGACATAAGCATGAGGATGCGCAATGAGGGCACCCCCTTCCCCAACGTTTCCAACTCAAAATACGACGAGCGGGAGCTTCGACTAGACGTGTATGAGCGGAGTTTGTATATATCGATGGGATCTGTGCTGGATTGCCTTGCCGGCGCTGTCATTGGAATCTCCGGACTGAATGTCAACATCCATCGGGCTGACTTTGGCCTGTTTCAGCCCATTGATGAGATCAATGCAAGTCCAACGAGCCCGAAGCTTCGGATCCTGTTCAAGTCCCTTCTCCTCAACAATGACGTCGGCAGGGCGGAACAGCTGAAGACAGTGCAAGCCTTCGGATCTGCCCTCGTGCAGAGTGGACCCACGGGCTGGACTGATTGGACCCTCGGAATGCGCAACATGTCAGTCCATCGCGAGCATCGCAACGAATTGATATCCATCGGTAGGGAACGGACAAAGCACACGGTGCACCGTCTCCCTGTAGCAAACCCTGGCCTTTCCAATCTGCAGGGAATCCGGCAGACGAGTGAGAGGCTCTCTGGCTACCATCTCACTGAAGACATTCAAACCACTCTGGACGGGATCGTCGGATCACTTAACGCTGCATCCGCCGCAACAATGGGTGCAATGGAAACTCTCTGGGAGAGGCGAAAGAGGGACCCAGCACTCATAAGTCAGCCGCTGGGCCAGTGGAAGCTAGCGCACCCGGTCATGACTTTCCGAGGCTATGCTCCAGGTTCCGTCAAAATCGACCCCGGACGACTCCAACTGATGATGAACCCGCTTGACGCCAGACGTTTGCAGGCTGGGGGCCTGATCCAGCACTGATGTTGAGTTCTTTCGCAGCCGCGCAGAAACACCTTCCACCTCCAACTGCTCGTGGCGCATAGCGCTCTTCGGTAGCGCGACTCCACGCAGTTGGTTGCAGTACTCTGCGGAAAAGGTAGAGGCTCGGGCTGGGGCATCGGGCGCGCGATTGATTGTCCCCGTCGCTGTCTAGGATGACGAGGATGCTGGGGGCGTCGCCTGTGCGTGCAAACGGGTCGACGCAGATTGATATTGCGTACTTCGGGACCGGTTTCAGAATCTTCCGGTTCGCGCCCTCGCAAACACATTCGGCGCCGAAGTCCGGCACCGCAAGTTTACGCTGTTGGGCTACCCGTGGCCACGCACGAACCTCCTACGCTGTCATCGTTGGACGTCGCGGTGACCAACACATTCGTCACGGCGCTCGGGTCCACGTCCGAGAATTTGAAGTCGTGAGCGCTTTGTCCGCCGAGGATCAGACCGTCCTGCACCACAACGGCCCCAGATTTCTTCGTTACCGCGACGTGCAGACTCGTCGGCCCGCGAACGTCAGTCACGTTCACGACCATCGCACCCGTGGACGCCGTCCACGCCCCGACCGCAAGAGAACAGTCGGGTGCCGGCAGTCGAGTCGTCGACTCGTCGCCCAGCAGGTAGCTGACAGCGGTTCCCGCATCGGAGCTCGTGACGATCGGGGCCCCAGAAGCCGCTGCGAGCACCGCACTCGTGCAGTCGACGTTGGCGGAGGAACCGAGCGCTGCAGCCACCGTCTGCATCAGCTGCAAACGGCTCATGCTCGCAGCTTTCGCCGTCGCGTCCACCGAGAAGCTGACGGTGGGACCCTCCGCGCAGGACGTGCCGAGCTTCGCTAAGACCGTCGCATACTCGGCCAGCTGGTCAGAGCCAGCGCCATCAGACTGCAGCAGGCTCGAAGCATCAAGGACTGCCGCATCCGACGAGGTTGCCGGTGCTGCCGGCGGTGGCGTGCTCGTCGAACAAGCGGAGAGAAGGAGGGAGGCAGTGACCACGAGGATGGCGACGGCACTTCGATTTGTGGTCATACGCATGATTTGAGCGTAGGTCTCGGAGGAGCTTCGCCACGAAATCGTTGGACCCCCAGCTTGGGGGCAATTGGTGGCAGGGTCAGACCGGCTGGGAGCAAGAGCCACCTCGCCACATGTCTCCGGTCATGACCATCACGCGCCTCGCGGACCCCAACGCCGGCCAGGTCGCCGACGCCGGGCAGCTCATCGGGGGTGATGGACGTGGAAGTGGCCGGCGCTCGGGACCCTAAACTCCAGTCTTTCGTGCACGCGTCGCCAGTTTGAAACACGCCGCGCATGTTACGGGCGGCGGAATCAGTATTCATATCCGCACCACCCAAACAGAGAGTACGTCCAATGACCTTCAACGAATCCCTCCACCCGCGTGACACCGGCCGGTTCACCACGAAAGATGACCCGGCGCCAGATGTCGCCGTGAGCGCGCCCCAGGCCACCGCCCACACGCTCAGCGACCTGATGTCGCTGGACGACGATGACCGTGCGTGGCTCACCGAGAAACTTGCCAACGGCGGCACGGTGAGTACCCAAGTTTCCTGTGAGCTTGTCTCCTTCACGGAAGAGGACGAATACGGCTTTTCGGAGGTCATCGGTACAGCCCCGGTCGGCGACCTGTACATCCGCGTCTTCCGCGGCAATGACGACCTCGGCTACATCGAACTGCCAGGTGACTGGCCTGCTGATGAGTTCGGCCCGGAAGGACGAGGGCGTGGCCCGGACGGCCTTGTGAACGGGCGCGACTACTCCGATTCGCTCGACTTCGCGGTCGCCTCTGCGGCTGCCGACGCGGGATTTAACCTAGACAACTCCCGAGTCGATGATGGCAGCGCCGACGGGCACTTCGTCCGGGTCTTCAACCTCAGCCTGCAACCGCAGAACTTCAGACCGCCGGGCCCTGCCCAGAAACGAGCACTTCACATCATGAACAACTTCAACGAATCCCTCAAACCGCGAGACGCCGGCAAATGTACGACCAAGGTGGGGTCAGCGCCAGACAGCAGGCTTGTCACCCTGCACGCCGCGAAGGAAGCCCGCCTCGTCGCGGCTCTCGCCGAAGCCGGCGGCCAGATTAACGTCGACGAGATCCGCGTGATCCGGCAGGCGTATGTCGACCAGCATGGGTCTGAGCCGTCGGACTGGGGCTCAAACCCGACGTTCAACGCCCTTTCCGACCGGTGGTGTCTGTCCGCTGAACTGTACGCAGCGCGCGCAAGCGCCGACGGCTTCGAGGTGAGTGTTGAGGCGGACAGTGGGCAGCGAATTGTTGTTCAGGTCATCAACCCGGACGGCGAGACCTACCAAGATATCTGTGAAACCACGATCCCGGCCGGACACGTCTCGGGCATGCTCGACTACAAGCCGATCGTCGACAGTGCGGTCGCAGTGAACAAGCGCGCGTATGCCGGTGAGTTCAAGTCCATCGAAAAGGCGTTCATCAAGCGGATCCGCGCGGAGCACGCTGAGGCCGTGGCCGCCTATGCGGTCAGCACGGAGGCGCTCTGTGCTCTCCTCGATGCCCGTTGTGCCGCCGACGGTCGCTGGATACCAGACGAGGCGAAGGCGAAAGCTGGCAAGGCGTTCGCCCAAGCGGTCAAAGAGCGACTGGTCGGAGACAACGGCCGCGTCGAATTCGTGTTCCTGAACCGGGAAACAACCAAGTAACACGGGTCGACCCAACTGCCTAGGGCGGCCTTGGGTTCGATCCTCAGACGAGAGGCGCACGCCCATTAGACCCTTCGACGAGTCCCAGCGCCCTCGGATCGCGGGAAGGTTCACCGATGCGCCCGGGTCGCCTCCCGATTCGGGCCTCATTGCGCCGACGGCTGTACGCCCACGCTCAAGATTATGACGATCCGACCGAATACCAGCGGTTGGCCATCGCCGAGACCTAGACCGTTTTCCGAAACTACGGTCACCGGGTTCGGTCTGCTCGGGGGGCGATCCGGACGATCGTCAGAGGTTCGCTGTTGAGTGGGCTGCGAGCCATCCCCGCGGTCATGCCGAGGATCTCGTGGAACAGGCTTCGGTGAATAGGGACGGTCGGCTCAGTGACGAGCAGTCACATACCCAGGAAGCCTTCTTGTTCGGCGACGTCCAGCGCGGCGAATCGGTGTTTGATCAGTTCGGCGTATTCCGGTTCGCGTTCGATCGCCAAAGAGTGACCGCCGGCTCGGATGATGCCCTCGGAGATGGCTCCGGATCCAGCGAAGCCATCCAAGTAGGTTTCGCCCGGCATGACGATTAGGCCACAAAGCCAATTCACGAGGTTCATTGGCTTGACAGTGGGGTGCCCACGAACGCCGGCTGGGCGCGGTGATTCTGAGACGTGCGCTCGTGGCGAGTATTTGATTTGAGTGAAGAAGCGGCTGGCTTTCTCCTTGCCAGGAGCATATTTTGTCCGCCCTTGGGCGTCTATCAGTTGTACTTGGCACCCGGGCGTGCAGCAGGTCTCATCGCAGTCTTCGTCGTGCTCTAGAAGTAAGTTTCCGGGCCGGCGTCCGCCGGCCGTCGGCACAGACATCGAACCGAGAACTCGTTTAATTTGGCGGTTTGCGCCGCCGTCGACTGCGCCGTTCCTGCGGCTGCGATTCTCCGAAGCATCTGCCGCTATCAGGGAGGACGACACGTTGTAGCCGCCGGCGTTCCCTGCCGCGATCGCTTCGATCAAGGACTGCCTAGGGGCAAGGTTTCTGGCGATCACGATCGGTTCGAACGCAGGTCGCAGCTGCGTTTCCCAGCCCGCGTATTTCTCGGAAAGCTCATCGGGGGCTGCGAGGCGCCGCAGTTCGGAGTCAATGTGCCGATTGGCGGTAGCGTGGCCGAAGCCCTTCGCCCAGGCGAGCGTGTCAACTACCTGAAGTCCGCTTTCCTCAACTGAAACACTAACGCGGGCAAAAGTTCTCGAATGTCCGAAAATTCCTATCGTGCCGCCGGGCATGATCTTGGACCGGAGCAGACGCCAAAAATCCACGTCGAACGCGATCGCGCTTCGGTCCCAGGCAACTCCGGTCAGTCCAAGGCCGTAGGGCGGGTCGAGGATCGCGCCGGCCAGCGAAGCGTCCGGGATTTCAGTGAGGGCCTCCCTGATATCTGCGACGACGAGCGTCATATTGTCGCGCATGGCATCCATGGATTCAGTTTACGACGGAGCGAGGAAAGGCTTTTCGGTTCTGTCTCGCGGCGTATGGCGACTCCCATACGGGCTATCTGCTTGCGCGAACGTACTCTCACAGAGGCAGATAGCCCGACGCCCTTTGAAGTTGGAATCCTGCCGTTATGCGGCTGTCGTTAGGTTCTCGGCTGACCACGCGCTGGTGACCGCCCAGGACCCCAGCTTTGCCACGGTGAATGGAAGGTCGATGAGTTCCCGGGAGAGGGCTCGGTTCCACGTGCGTTTTGCTTTGACGAAGCGCCAGCCGGCACCGTTCCGTCGAATTGTGACGAATGTGGCGTGAGCGCTGTAACCGTAAGCCCGGGGCAACATCGCGCTGCCGTTGACTACGGTGGTGATTCCTGCGCGTGCCCTGTTCGGTACTCCGAGGACGTCGAGACGATGTTCTACCGCTTCGACGTGCCGAATGACGTCGTAGGCACTGACGGTGCGCTGGGTTGCGCGACCCTCAATGTTGTCGATGGCGTTCTGGAGTTCAGTCTCGGAGCCCGATTCGATTCGGATGAGTTTCGGCATGATGATGTCCTCCTCGTCGCGGTCAGCGGCTCAGGATGTGCTGGACGACGATGTTGGGTTCAATCGCGGCGTCGCGGTACTGGCTGAGCAGACCGCGGTTGAGCACGACAGAGTGCTTGGCAGTTGGGATACCCGCGTCTTCGAGGAGGAGCTGGACCATTGCCGCGTACATCGATTCGGACGGGTTGTAACCAGTATCGATGGTGCTGTCGAGCTGGGGCCTGTCGGGGGAGGGTTCGGGGCCGGCGCGTGCCTCCAGATGGCTTCGATTTCCGCCGAGTAATGGCGCAATGCGCGCACGCCTTCCCTCTCGCGGTCGGAGTTGCCCCAGTTATCGATGAGGTCGTCTGCGGTGTAGTCAGAATCGTTGATGTTCATGGTCTATTCCTTTGGGTGGTCGCGACGGTCGCGAACGTTTTTTCTTGCGTGAATGGTGCGGATTTCACGGCTGGTAACTGCCGCTGTGGAGTGCATGCGCGGTACTCTCTCGCTTCTGGAAGGTACTGAGCCGCACGGGGATGTCCTGGGTCTAGATGACGGGAAAGCCGATTTCCTTGAGGGTGACCACGTACGGCGCCCTCCTGCCCCCTTCCTCGCGCTGGAGCCCTTCGTGGACTTCGAGGAGCATCCGCAGTCCCCAGTCCTGGGTGAGCGTGAGGCTGCGGAGCTTTGTCATCAGCTCTGGGGTGGGCTCGTAAAGGTCGGGGTCGTCCTCCATGGCATCTGCCAGGAGGGTCCCGAACCCGAAAGGTTCGGCCATGCAGCCCTGGTGCATGACGAGCATTCCGGCGGCCTCGTCTGCGGCGAACTGCGGCCCGTTGGAGAGTTCTGCTCGGATGAGTGCGTCGCAGGCGATGATGAATGCGGAGGTGGGGTCCAAGCCGGCCACGTGGCCCAGCGGGGCCGCCCACCCGTCGATGACCTCCCTCCGCCTTTCGGCCTGAGTCGGATATTTCGTAAGGGGAGTGCTGCTCATGATGAGCCTTTCTGATTCTGTTTGGAGTGGAAGCCGGCTTCAAGGTTGAAGCCGCTGGTGAGTGCATGCGCGGTAGTTTTCGTTCTCCGACGCGTTGTCATCAAAAAAACGTGCTCCGAGCCGGCGGCAGCGGTCCTCGTTCGACGGAGCAGTTGCCGCGACTACTGCATGCGCGGCACGTTCGCGGACTTGGCACGTAACTGTTGGCAGGGGCAGACGGCTACGGTGACTCATCGCAAGCCCTCACGCGCACATTTCAGAGTTGCACGCCGTTCGCGCAGTTCTTCGGCCAGCTGATCGCACGCATCCATGCCAGCGACAGCTGCATCACCGACCCGATTGCGGATCTCGACGATCTCTGTGATGGAGCGGTTGAGCTCCACCGCCGGCTCGGTGATCTTGCCGTCCAAGGTGAAGCGTGTTGCGAGCAGAGCGACTACGTCGTTGGCCACCATTCGCAAGGAATGCAGCGCGACATCGGGGTCGCTGTAGCGGCGACCCGGCTCGGCGGGTTCTGCCGGTGCCGGCTCGGGAGCCTCCGTGATGGATTCGATCCTTGCGAACTCAGGTCTCCAGAAAGTCAGGAAATCCGGGAGTGACTGGAACGTGTACTCGACTTCTTCGAATGCGCCGTCAAGGCGTCGCTCTGTAAGCAGAAATGTGTATGGCATGCCAGATGCATGCGCGGTGCACCGAATAGCTCGGAGGCCGAGATGTCTGGCAGCCAACCGACGTCAGAAACCGATCGGCTACGGGCTCTTGCTGGTGGACAACGCCCTCGATCCAGTGGACCCGCTGGCGAATTGTCCTGGAACTACTGCCGCCACGACCGCTCCGGGGGATAACGAGGCCGCGCATGTGCCGTAAGAGGCACATCGTCCTCACCCCTCCGATTCAAAGGAACACCATGACCGCCACCCTCCGCACAGGCACTGTTCGCCACGCAATCTCGACCGCAGCGACGGGACCCATTAGGCCGGCAGAACCCACCGAGCTGGGCAAGCATGCGGACGCGCTCGGCCAGGTCGATATCCTCATCGACGTTTCTGACCGGGCCGACGCCTGTGTCGTCACCATCGCTGACCGTGTCATCCTCGAGCAGCTGGAGCCCGACCGGGAGCCGCTCCTCGGCCTGGGCGTCTCACTGGTCAAGGGCGGCTTCCAGGACACTTCGGGTCCCGGGCGCTGCCCGACCATCGGCCGGAACAACGCCGTGCTCCTGGTCCGCGGAGTGGACCGTGCTGTTGCGCTGGCCGAGGGGTATGACGGCTGCGGCGTGTTCAAGTCGACGATGACCGATTTCTGGGTGGCGGCCGCTGCACGGCGGCACGCGAACGCTCCCCTCCGTTGAAGGAGCGCGGCGCTCGGAGGTGCGCGAACATTCGATACGGGCGCTGCTCGAGGTTAGATGGCTGGGGCACCACATCTGCGCGGCGGCCAGTCTGCATGCCGGATTCCGATACTCGGACCCGATGTACGTAAAACATCGTCGACATTGAAGGCAAGTCTTCTGCCTCCGATCTTGGAACCGCCGCGAAGGATTCCGAGAAACCTCATGCATCGGAGCGGCAGCCAGCCCCGTGCGCTCACTGGCTCCCGTGTGGCACACTCACGTCCATCAGACCGCGTCCGTCAAATGACGTACACATGCCGCGCATGCTCCTATCGACTTACGTCGTGTGACGGGATTCTCCATCGAAGTGTCCTGTTGTCATTTCCTAAAGATGGCGGGATACTGCCTCCCCAAGTATGCGGTGGGACCAGGTCGGCCTACGATGCGCTCCACCAAGAACGAGTCCGTTGCCGACAGCAGAGGGCCGGCGATTGCGCCTAAAACGGGAACGGCACCCGCGACGGTTGTTAGGACGAACCGGATCGCCTTGCCGAGCGGCGAGCCAATTGAAAGAGCCATCTGTTTGCGGACCGAAAGGAATTCGTGGGCAATCTCATCGTCAGAACGTTTGTCCAGGTCTTTCAGCCAGGTTCGAAACTCCGCGCATTCACCAGAATTTCGATATCGCAGGAGTCGATCGACATTGACACGAAGGCTGCCGGTGCGGTCGGTGGGCGAAACGTGTCCGAGGGTAACGACTCTGCCGAACCGAGCCTCGACTGCCCGGGCATTGTGATCACTCGCTAGGAATGAGAGTTTCAGATTCAGGAGCACTGCATCATCGTCCTTGAATCCCGTGAGCGCCTCGAAGCTCCTCATGAGCTGAACACGTTGATTCAGGCCTGCGACCGCGAGCACTCCTCGCTCGACGACCTTGTGTTCGACTTCTTCGGAGAATCCGTGTATACGGCCAAAGTTCGTCGTGATGCGGAACTCACCGTCCCCGTCTAGTGGGAACGCCTGGTAGTCGAAGGAGGCTCCCGGATCGATATGGGTCTGCATTAAGGCTGACCTCCGGATCGCCTGCTCGACGATGACATCTCCTCGTAGGACATTGGCGATTACGTCACCCAAGCCCACCTGTGACGCATCTTGCGGGTACTCGAGCATCCGACTCCGGAGGGCCATTTTGAGCTTTGAGGTCTCTGCCCGTCCAACACCCGCGGCGTCAACTTCTTTCAGGGACTTCGCCACGTACTCGTCCCGGTATGGCTGTCCCTTCGCGAGTTGGACGTTTACGAGGTGGAACGACCCCAAAGGAAGGATGCCCCTGCGCCTGGTGGTCTCTTGAATGTTGTTAGTTTGACCCGTCTGTCCGGTGGTGGCTACGTCGCAGATAAACACCAGTGCACCGGCGTAAATCAGCTTGAGAAGGCCAGCGGTCCCAAAGGCAGAAACGAGCGCGGGAATCTCTTTAAGACTGTGAGACTCCACATAACAGACGTCGAACAGAACCAAACGATTGATCAGTGCTTCCACGTCGACCTCAGCGATAGTGCCATCGCTTCGCATCGTCGAAATGGGACCGAAATGCCGCGACTGAATGTCCATGCCCAATCTTGGCAGAGTGCTGTCAGCTGGTTGAATGCCACGGCGAACCGGTACCGTAAGCAACCAAGACGGACCGGCCGGGAGCCGGGGTCCACATGTATGCGTCGGTGTCCCGGTCGAAAGTGTCAACGTGTACGACACGCTGTAGCCATCATGCGCAGCGGCCAGTCAGGGGGCACATCGATCGGCTAGGAGAGCGTCACGGTTCCAATGCAAAGGCTGGCCGGGCCGATCGGGCGTATGAACCCCCTGTCGCCAGGACGGCCGCGGGGCTGACCTCCGGGAAGTGCGATGATCTCCGTGATATTCACGGTGGCCGCCCGTGAGCGCCGGCGGTGCAGAGTTGGTCCAGTAAAGGTGAACGGCCGGTCGCGGTACTGAGCAGGAGGTACCGCGACCGGCCGTTCAGGACCGGCGGCACACCGAGGGAGGGGTGTGTGCAACCGGCGGGTAGTCGGTGGCGCGGATTAATCCGCGCCTGTTCCGACTGGCTGGGGTCATCCTCGTGCGGGCGTGCGGACCGGGGTGCGGTCATGACCCGGGGTGGCGGTCGGCGTTCGTCGGATGCGAAGCAGATGGGGAGTGCGTCGTTCCTGTCGCGGCAAAGGTGAACGCCGACCCTGGTTCGACGAACTGTACGAGCTAACGTTTTGACCTAGAGGCCCGACGCAGCCGGTATGGTTTGTCTCGATGACGCGGGTCAGGATCTGCACCTCGCTGGCAGCGTCGCCGAGACTCTCGTGCACCTATGCCACCCTCCGCGTTCGCAGGAGTGCGTTGTGACGATGCGTTCGGATCGCGGTCACGCCGATGGAAAAACCGTTTGCCGCGAGTGCGTCCCGAATGGCCATCACCGGCGTGCCGGGATCGGCCAGGTGAGCCCGAAGTTGAGCTGCGGACCTTGCATCGATCGTGCCGAGGTAGGTGTTGATTTTGGTGACGGTTGCAACCGTGGACCGGGTGGTTTGGGGAATGAATTCATACATCGAGCTGCTCCCTCCAGAGCCGAATACACGTCTGTCGGAACCTGTTTGGTGCGCGTTTCCCGTGTACTTCTCTATATGCGCGAGGATCATGAAAAGTGCAGGGTTCTTTGATTGTTGCCATCGATTCTCGGATCTTCTAGTACCCCTCGGCGTATTTTTCGCGCACGGCGAGTATCGCCCACAAGCAATGGAGATATGGCACCTGTATTTCCTCCCGTCATTTCAATGCCCCTCTGCGGCAGACAACTTCAGTGTCACGTGCTTTGGCCGGATCACACCGCAGTGCTCGGCCAGGGGGTGGCGGTGTGTCGATACCGGCGTCGCAGTGGTGCAGGCCGAGCGTGCGCTCCGCTCCGTCGGTCATCGCGAGTCCTCGCGGTGACGATGTGGAAAGCTTCGCCGGTCTTGCGCGCTGGGCGTGCCGAGAGGGACTCCGTCTCGGCTCAACGTTCCCCCGTCATCCTTTCACTCGATGCACGGCCAACTGGCGCGCGCAGACAACTGGCGAAGTTGACGATGCCATCACTCGCAACCTGTTCGGCGCGCACTTGATCTGTCATCCATCCGGATCAGAGGACACACGCCGCCGCCCATTTAATGGGCAGCTGCCGCAGGCCCAACAGAATCAATTCGTTGACCGCCGCGGTCATCTGTTCGTTCTGCGGCGAGGGTGTGCACAAAGAGGATCCCGGGCGCCGCAGGCTGCCCTGTCCATGCGTGCGCCGAGCCCGGTTGCGTCACGTGAGATTATGACAAGCGGGTACGTTCGTCCGTTGGAACCGCTGACTCCTCCGAGGCCGTGGGCGGCCTTCTCATCGATCTATCCCACAAGCGATGCGTGCTGACCGCGGTGCCGTGTGGGCGCCTAGGGCGGCCCTGGGCCGGTAAGCGGGGTCTACGAGTCGACGGCGGTCTGCACTGCCGCGGTCTACGTTTCGAGGAACGTGCGGAGGTGGGGTGCGGTCTCGGCCAGAGCCGTGAGTGCTCGGCCAAGGCGATACTGCACACCGCCCACAGTCAAGCCTCGCGCGAGCGCCAACTCGCGCATAGTGGACATCGGGTACCCGTCCAAACCGAAATGCTCGCCGAGAATCGTCCGCTGGTCGCGCGTGAGCCGCGACAGTCCAACCAAGATTTGCTTCTTCATATCGGCAGCCACTGCCAGCTCCTCTGGACCTGGTTCAGTGCTGGGCGCCAGGTCCTGCAACAACAGGGAATCCGCCCGGCCGGCGATCGCCGCATTCAAGGATGTGGGCCGCGGGATTGGGAGCCCGCGACGGTTGAGATCTCTGCGCTGATCGCGGCCGGCTAAGTCTTGGGGCATGCCGGCGCGGGCAACAGCCTCACCGTGCATGGCGTGCGACCTTCGCAGGTAGGTGCCGAGGGGTACGCCCAGGGCGGGGTCGTAGGTGCCGATGGCCTCGAGGCATCTCAGGTATGCCTCAGCCGACCGATCCTCTGAGGCTTGCGCGTTCGGCGAGGTTCGAGTGGACTCGCGTTCGATGAGAGGCATGTAAGCGACGATTACGGCGTTGCGCGCTGACAGTGCAGAAAGACGCTCGTCGCGTGTGGCCTCGGGGGAGCGACCCGCCACCATCTTAACGATGAGGCGCGTGTGCTCCGCGGGGGCGAGCTTGACCCCGTAGGGTGCCGGCGCGACCGCGCGGACCGTCGGCTTGGTCTGGATACTGGCGTTGGTGTCCACTTGGTTTCCTCACATATGACGGACCGGGATCGGCGGAGCTGGTGCTCACTGAGGTAGTGGTGGGATGCGCAGCCAAAACGCAACACCGCCACGAAGACTGCGCGTATATGAGTACGCACATGCGTGAACGCGAGGGATAGCCGTGCGGGACAGTCGTGCGGGACAGCCGTCGGCTTCTATCGGCCAGGCTTTGACCACGCTGCCCAGCGATTGGCCAGCGATTGGCCAGACAGTCTTCCGCTGAAACAAAGGGATGTAGAGGCATTAAGAGATATATGGACAGAAATATGTAAAGAGATAGGCATCTCTGAGCATTTCTCTCTGCCTGTACCTCTACGGCTGTACCTCAACGGCTCTATCTCTTAGCCTTTCTCTCCTATTCTCGGGTTCCGGCCATTCGACCTCTAACACCCTTGCATCCCTGTCACAGCGCGGAACACTTTCTGGGCAGGCCCCGGCCAATGCTGGCCATTCGGCCATTTCTCCTGAGTCCCTGGCCAGAGGATCGAAATTCTTGGGCTCCTCTGGTTGCGTTTCAGACGCCACTATCACCACTACTCCTCGAGCAGATCAGCTCCCGGTCTCAACCGGTACCAAGCACAAGCCCGAGGGGCACTAATTGACCACCATCAACCTGAACAAGGGCGCCTGGCTCGCGCACCACGCCGCCGTCTATGCACGGCATGCGGAGGCTTTCCCGGCGGGATCCGTAATCAGCGTCTGTGCGCGTAGCGCCGGATCCAGCGTCTTCCGTACCGCCGGCTTCGCTGCTCCCGGTGACGCCGAGGCCGCCTGGAAGCTCATCGAGCGTGAGGCAGCCCAAGGGCGCGACACCTGGGTGTCAGTGGGAGTAATAGATGGATCCGTCGCAGCTGCCGGCGGCCGCGGCAAGAAGACGGACGTTCTCGAGATGGTGGCGCTGGTCGTCGACGTGGACACCGACGATGGCGAGCACCGGGTATCCAACAACCCCACGCGCGCCGAGGTCGCTGAGTGGCTCACCGAGATTCCGGCGCCCACGGTCTCTGTCGATTCCTCCGGTGGTTTCCACTGGTGGTTTGCTCTGGACACGCCCGTGGACCCGCGCACCGTCGAAGGCGCTGAGCTCATCGCCCGCCATAGGGCGTTCTGGCTGGCCTTCGGTGCCCGCCGTGGCCGTAACATCGACGCTGGACCGCTGCACACTCTCAGCCAGGTTCTCCGCCCTGCCGGCACAGTCAACGCCAAGGGCGCCGAACTCAAGCCCGTCACCCTGGTCACAGCCGGCGGTCCTGTCTACAGCCACCAGGACTTGCTCAGCATCTACCCGCCGCTCCCGGCCAAGGCTCCTGCCGCTGTCCGTAACCGTGCCTTCGCCCGCTCAGCCACTCTTTCCTCCCCGCGCGATCCAAACGCAGCCCCGCGCCCGGGCGATCTGTTCGCCATTGGGTTCCCCGTCGACTCCTTCTTGCAGGAGGTCTTCGGCGCCGACCTTCGAGGGAATGGCGTCTCCATGCCGGATCGAGCAGGTGACAGGGCGGATCGCGACTCGGGCCGGTTCTTCGAAACGGCCGACGTCCAGCGCGTAACATTCTTCAGCTCCACTGCTCAGGCAGGATTCGGACTTGAAGATGACGCGCACTCACATAGCAGCTTCGATGTCCTCGCTCACACCGTCGGCGGTTACCAGGAAGCCGCCGCTCTTCTCCGGCCGTTTGCCGGAGAGTGGTTCAACGCCGACCTGGTTGACGCTGTGATCGCCGCAATGCTTCCGCGCGTTGCTGACGCGTTCGGTGTTGTCAAGCCTGTCGCTTCCGATGCACCAGTCCCAGCTCCCGCACATGCTTCGTGCGAGTACATCCCGTACTCGGACGTGCCGCCGCCCGATTCGGACTTCGACTTCGAAGGGCCAGTCGTCGTTGTGCAGGAGACAGCGCCGCGCGGTATCTACCCGGCCACCGCGGCCGGTGACCAGAGCGCTGTTGACGCTCTTCTGGCCACTCGCGAACCTTCAATGCAGGGGACGCGATCAGCAGCCATCGTCGCCACCGACGAGTCCGAAGTCCGCACCACACCAACTCCACCGCGGACAGTAGAGAAGGTGAAGCTCACCGTCGCGCGGGCGATCGAGACACGGACGCCCTCGACATTCAAGCTCTCAAACCATGTCGAGGTTCGCCTCTGGGACGCAGGCCACGGCGTGTACGAAATGGTCAAGACCGTCGATGAGAAGGGCAACGAGACGTGGAAGGCCCGTCAGATCTGCGACTGGGTGCCGTGGCGCTCCATGGTGGTGTCCCGTGCTTCGCTCAAGAACGGATTTCCGGTTGAGAACGGCGAGAAGATGGTCACTGTCACCATCGCCCGGTCCGACAAAGTTGTTCGGTCCGCGCCAGGCTTCGCCCCAGAGGAGGCTACCAACCCGACCGCGGTTGTCCAGCGCCTCGATATGGGAGTAGCTCTGCCGATCGGCAGCACCAAGAAAGAGCACCTTGCGAACGTTCTCCGGGAGCTCGGTTCCGACGACGCCTCCACCCGAATCCAGGAGCTGACGACCATGGGGTGGCTGGTTGGCGAGCCCGGCGTCCGTGCCGGAGTCACCTACGCTGCGCCTGGCGGATCTGTCAACGGGCGCGGCCCGGTGGATGGCCTTTCGGTCGGCGTTCCCGCGAAGTCCGACGTCGACTCCTTGACTCCGACCCATTTTGCTCACGGCTGGCGGGCGATCGCCACGACCTCGGAGGAGCTGCGAGAGGGCGCCCAGGCGCTGGCGGAGTTCATCAAGCTCAGCCCGAACGTCGAAGCACCGGTAGCCCTGGCCGGGTTCGGAATGATGGCAAGCGCCCCGCTCAGCCTCAGCCGGCGTGCCACGCTTATGGTGGCGAGCCCGCCGGATATGGGCAAGACGCTGCTGTTGAGCGCCATGCAGTCATTCCTCACGCCGGCGTGGCGTGCAGGGTGGACCGGCGGCACGCTGATCTCCTCGTCAGCCTCAGGCTGCGGCGTCCTCTCCTCGTACCTGGCCTCGGCCACCGGGTTCTGGGATGACTACCGCGTCCCGGAGATCCCGGCGGACGCCGCCAGGGTGAAGGGTGCGCTGGCTCGAGTGCTGCAGGCCTCCTACACGGCGGTCTCCGGAGAGGCAAAGGGCACGCAGAACGGCGGACTGCGCGGATCGTCGGATGCGTCCACAACCTCGATCGTCTCCGGAGAGGCACTCAGCGAGGAACAGGGGATCGCCTCACGCGTTGTCTCCATCTCCCTGGAAGCGGGCCGGGCCGATATCGCCATGCTGCCGATGGGGACATCTCCAATCGACGAATGGCGGAAGAAACGCCCGGATGCTGCAAACCGGCTCTTCGGCGCTTACATCTCCTACCTGGCCCGCCAGATCGACAAACTCCCTCGCGGACTTTCGGACTGGACAACGGCGAACGATGAGCTCAAGGCAACACTGATGCCGAAGACCGGCGGCCGGTCGGCCGAGACCGCAGTCGTCATTGCGACCGGCTGGTCGCGGTTCCTGGACTTCGCGGCTGAGGCGGGGATCGAAGATCTGCTGCCGACGATGGCCGACGTGAACGTCGTCGTGTCTCGCCTGGCTGAGACCTCGGGGGAGCGGGCGCGCAACACGAACCCTGCGAGCACTCTGGTCCGGGCAGTTCGTGACGCGATCGCCGGCGGGTCTGTATATCTCGAGCTCGCCAACGGCGGTGTCCCGGTGCTGGAACAAGCCCGCCGTCTTGGCTGGACCATCAGACCTGACCGCATCGGGACTCTCGAAACGGTGCCGTCAAGAATGGCTGCCGGGCTGATCTCGATGGACGGAAAGTATGTCCTCCTCTACGGTGCCGCGCTTAAAGACCTCAAGCGTTTCACTGCCGTCGCCGCTGTTCCGATGGGCCAGGTCGATGGGGGTTTCGCTTCGGTCGTCGTAGCGGGAACCGAACCGGGCGGGAAGAGCCCGGTGCCACTGGGACTGAACCGCAAGCGCGGGTATGTCGTAGCCGCCGACCTGCTTGACCTGCCAGGCACACCGCTCATGGCCATGCAGGGCCCAGCGGACCAGCAGAACTACTAGGCGCCTCTTCGAACGGCCCGTCGACTTTCCCCGTCGGCGGGCCGTTTTTTTGCTGTGCCGCATGCCTATGGATTGGGTCCTGAGCGCCCATCCGTGCCAAAAACTTGACGCCATTTCACCCCAGTTCAGGGGTGATTTCTGATTTTGACCTGTTTTTGCCTGTTTTGAGGCCATTTCGGCGCGGTTGAGCGCCCCCTTTGTCGCATGTCTCCCTCCTGACGCCACAGGGAGGCACAAATTGTCAAAACAGATTCTTACCGCGGAGCACGCAGCGGAACTGGCCGTACGCATCCAGGCAGCCGGGCCATTCGAAACGGCGAAGATGCGGTCAGCGCGCGAAGACCGCAACAGCGCGCGTGTCGATGGTGGCCGTGAGGAGGAACCAGCGATTCCACCGGCGGCGTGGGGGCTTGCTGCTTTCGCCGAAGGCGCAGTGAAGAAGGCCGGCGCACGTTGGGCGGCCGCCAACCCTCAGCTGGTCTGGGACGACCTTCTGCAGGTCGGCCGCATGGGAGCGGCCGCGGCGGCCTTGACGTTCAACCCGTCTAAGGGTGCTTTCGTCGCCTACGCCAAGAACGACATCAACGGCGCCATTCGCTCCTACGCATCTGAGATGCACGAAAACGTCTGTATCCCCGCTGACCTGGTGAGCTCAACCCAGCGTGGCTCCGACGCCCAGAAAGCCGCCGCCGGGGCGTGGTCCAATACGGCCTCGTTAGATACAGATGACGCCGAGAGCGTGCCTCTCCGTGAGCGCATCGGAGCGCCGGAGCCGACGCTCTCCATCGAGGAGAAGCAGGCGATCCGCGCAACAGTCAAAACCCTGAGCCAGGTGTCCCAGCGTGTGCTCGCCTTGGTCATCGATGCCGATATGACCTCTGCCGCCGCCGCTAAGGTCCTCCTTACCTCAGAGCAGGCCGTCCGCGCAAATCTCAAGCGCGCCCTTGCCGCCCTGGCACCCCTTCTGAAAGAGCTGCTCGGCTGACGTTGCGTTTTGGAAGCCCCTCACTCCACTACTAACTGAGGAGGCGAGGCGCCTCCAGAAGACATCGATCAGAAGGAACGCACATGAAATGCAACGTCATCTCTGGCCTAGAAGTGGTTGAGAACGACGTCTACCTGAGAACGCGCAGCGGACGAACAGCCACTCTTTTCGCCAAGATCGAAGTAGTTGAAGGAGCCGGCCCTCCGGCAGCTGAACTCAGGATCGGTGTGGTCGGAAGCCCCGTCTGTCGAACGGTCCGGGTAACGTCTGACGATTTCGTCGACGGCGAGTTCGATCTCTCCGATGTCCACGACGAGCTCCACTCGGTCGCATACGGCATTGGCAAGACGTTCGGTCTCGATGTGTACAACGCATCGCCTCCTGGCGCCGACAACATCGCATGGACGCTAGCCGATGAGCTCGCCGGTGAATACCGCGAGCTCGTGATCGACCAAACCGACGAGATGGCAGTGTTCCGATCCGGCGCGACCCCAGCTGAGGCAGCAAGCGGGGCGAGTCCTGATGATGGGCAACCCGTCGAACCTATCGAGATTTTACCCCAACCCACCCAAGAAGGACTCACACAATGAAAACCGAGATGGACGCGCACATCACCAAGCTCCAGAGAATGAATTCACGAATTCACGAACTCCGGGAAATTACTTACCACTATGACGCCCGGGTTTACCGCGGATGCAGCGAGGACCGCTACCGCGCATTGGCGAACGACTACTCCAACCTGGCCAACGACTACTCCGAGGCCCTTCGGGTGGCGGCGGCAGATTGGCCGTGGCCTCACCTGCGGGCACCCAGCGTCCCGTCCTCCTCGGACGACACTTTCTACAGCTCGTACGACTGCCCGGAGTGCTTCCATGACGGAACAGACCTGGTCTTCCCGGCGCCACCAACGTGCCAGCGGTGCGGTGTCTTTGTCGAGCACGTTCCGCTCTGAACACCATCCCGACCGGAACTATCTGCTCGCGCGATGGAACCGTCCACTGAGTCAGATTGCGAGCTCGATGACTTCTTGTCGGATTTCAGGAAGGTACCGCGCATGTACTTCCTGAGGGAGTCGACCGGCTCCCTCTCGACCTGGTGCGCCAGCCGGATGCCGTGGTTGAGCGGTGGCGGGAGAACAACTCCCTGACCCTGCGCGACGGTTCGCCGCCGCAGCGTCGCAAGAAGGAGGGCAACCTGCGCGCCCTCGTGGGTCATGCCGGCGCGGAACCGTTCTATCTCGACCTCCGTACCCAGGGCCCGCACGCTCTCGTCGGCGGCACGACCGGAGCGGGCAAGAGTGAGTTCCTTCAGGCGTGGGTGCTGGGAATGGCCGCCGCGCACAGCCCCGACCGGGTCACGTTCCTCTTCGTGGACTACAAGGGCGGCGCGGCTTTCGCCGACTGCGTGCAGCTGCCGCACACCGTCGGACTTGTGACCGACCTGTCGCCGCACCTCGTGCGGCGGGCACTCACCTCGTTGCGTGCCGAGCTGCGGTACCGCGAGCACCTGCTCAACCGCAAGAAGGCCAAGGACCTGGTGTCGCTCGAGAAGACCGGTGACCCCGAGACGCCGCCGAGCCTGCTGATCATCGTCGACGAGTTCGCCGCCCTCGCCCAGGAGATGCCCGAGTTCGTCGACGGCGTCGTGGACGTGGCCCAGCGCGGACGTTCCCTCGGACTGCACCTCATCCTCGCCACCCAGCGACCCGCCGGCGTGATCAAGGACAACCTCCGGGCCAATACCCCGCTGCGGATCGCACTGCGGATGGCCGACGCCGAAGACTCGAGCGACATCCTCGGCACGCCGATGGCCGCGCATTTCGACCCGTCGATTCCGGGCCGGGGCGCGGCGAAGACGGGGCCCGGCCGCATCGCTGCCTTCCAGACCGGGTACGACGGCGGGTGGACGACCGACGCGCCCGCGCGGCCCCGCATCGACGTGCACGCGCTCAACTTCGGCACGAGCACGCCCTGGGATCTCCCAGAGCCGACGATCGCGGAAGTGCGCGATCCCGGCCCGAACGACATCGCCCGCATGGTGGTCACGATCACCGCTGCCGCTGCGAAGGCGGCCGTTCCCGAACCGCGCAAACCGTGGCTCGACGAGCTCCGGGCCGTCTATGACTTCATGGAGCTTCCGCATCCTCGCACCGACGAGCGCCTGCTGCTCGGCGTGATCGACGATCCGAAGACCCAGTCGCAGCCCACGATGTACTACGAGCCCGACCGTGACGGCAACATGGCCATTTATGGCGCCGGCGGCGCAGGCAAGAGCGCGGCGCTCCGGGCGCTCGCCGTGGCCGCGGCGGTCACATCGCTCGGCGGCCCGATCCAGGTCTACGGCCTCGACTTCGGTGCCGGCGGGCTGCGAATGCTCGAAGACCTGCCCCACGTGGGAGCGATCATCTCCGGGGACGACGATGAACGCGTCATCCGCCTTCTGCGCACCCTGCGCGATCTGGTCGACGACCGTGCAGTGCGTTACGCGGCGGTGCGCGCCGGCAGCATCGGCGAGTACCGCCTGTTGGCGAACCTCCCGGACGAACCTCGCATCCTGCTGCTCGTGGACGGGATCGGCGCGTTCCGGGAGTCCTACGAGTTCGCCTCCAATTCCCAGTGGTTCACCGTCTTCGCTCAGATTGCGGCCGACGGTCGCCCGCTCGGCGTGCATGTGGTCATGACAGGAGACCGGGCAAACGCCGTGCCGAACTCGATCAGCTCTACCGTGCAGAAACGCCTCGTACTGCGCCAGGCGACCGAGGAGGAGTACATGCTTCTTGGGGCTGCCAAGGACGTGCTCGACGTCACCTCGCCACCCGGTCGCGGCATTATCGATGGAAATGAAGTGCAGCTGGCGATCCTTGGGGCGAGTTCGAACCTTGCCGTGCAGTCCCGCGAGGTGCAGCGGCTGGCGGCGAGCATGCGTCGCCAGGGCGTCGCCGAGGCTCCTCCGGTCGGTCGGCTCCCCGAGAGCACGACCCTGGGCGGACTGCCGGTCCTCGATGTCAACGGCCTGGCGGTCGTCGGTATTGGCGATGAGGGCCTGGCCCCTCTCGGCATCGTCACCCGCGGTGCTTTCCTCATTTCCGGTCCTCCCGGCAGCGGGCGCACGACCGCGCTCGCGACCTTCGCCGCTTCGCTCCGCCGTGTTCGCCGGCGACCCGCGCTCGTGCTGTTCAGCGCCCGCCGGACTGCGCTCAGCCAGACTCCGGGCTGGGAAGAGGTCGCCGACTCCATCGACGACGTGGTGGCTTCGGTCACCCGGCTCACCGACCGCATCGAGGAGAACGAGTTCGCCCCCGGTGAGCTCGCCCTGCTGATCGAGGGCATCACCGATTTCACGGGCACGGATGCCGAGCATCCGCTCGACCGGTTGATCAAGCTCGCGGTGCGGGCCGAACTCTTCGTGGTGGGGGAGGCGGAGAGCTCCACCTGGTCGCAGGCCTGGACGCTCGCCGCCGCATTCAAGGCCGGCCGTCGCGGCTTGCTTCTGATGCCCGGCGACATGGACGGGGACACCCTGCTCGGCACCTCGCTAGGCCGGCTCAAGCGCGGCGACTTCCCACCGGGCCGGGGCTTCCTGGTCGGCGGCGGCCGGTCGGCACGCCTGCAGATCGCCCTGGGTCAGCCATGAGGCCCGCACGGCATGGGGAATTGACCCCATCGACGCGTACCGGGCCGCGCACCTAGCTTTGCACTAGGCACACAGCCGAACTGCAGAAAACCGGCTCCGGATGTTCCGGATTCCGACAAAGAAAAGGGGAATGAAAAATGGCCGTATGGGGTCTTGATGTAGAACAGGTTCGCCAGCTCAGTGGTCAGCTCTCGCAGAAGGCGGGCGACATCGAGTCGGTACTTTCCACCCTCACGAACACGCTCGGCAACACGCAGTGGACGGGCCCCGACTCGGAGTCTTTCCGCAGCGACTGGTCCGGCCAGCACACGACGGCGCTGCGTCAGGTCATCGAAGCCCTGAAGAACGCCTCCCAGAAGGCTCAGGCCAACGCCCAGGCGCAGGAAGAAGTTTCCCGCGGCTAGTCGGACCCCTCAGTGGAGTGCGGCCCGCGGCGGCCGCACTCCGAGTGAATCATCGAATCAAGGCCGCGCACGCGACAGGGGATGAGCATGGCAGGAATGTACGGGGCCGACGTCGAGCAGCTGCGAGCGCTCGCGAAGGTCTTCAGTGATGCGAGCGATCGCCTGGAGCGTGACCGGATGACGGTCGGCAACCAGATCAAGATCAACGCCTGGGTCGGGCCCGTGGCCACCCAGTTCCGGATGCAGTGGGACAGCGAGCACAGCGTGTGCGTCGCATCCGCTGCGCACCTGCTCGCCGAGAGCGCGACGAAGCTGTGGCGAGTCGCCCTATCGGGTAGCGCTGTTCTGACGATCCGGTAGCGCGATTCCGGGGACAAGGTAGCGCTCGACGC
>NZ_JASJVF010000018.1:0-27365 GCF_035019805.1 Cryobacterium sp. 10I1 | reverse complement strand
TTTGATCACCTTCCATAATGGTTGGTGGCCCTATTTTCAGTTGGCGTTTCTGGCCCTGTTTTCGGTCGGCGTTAACAGTTCCAGAGCACGATCGCGTCGGTGAGCAGATTCAACCTTGAGGCGCGGTAACGCTGTTGTTCGAAGGAGCGGTCGCAGATTTCGCCGAACCGGTTGAAGAACACGGCCCGGGCGAGGGTATTGCGTGCTTCGCCTTTGTTTAGGCCTGCGGTGACAGTGCGGCGTAGTTCGGGGTTCTGTAGCCAGTCGAGGAGGAAGAGGGTTCGTTCGATTCGGCCGAGTTCTCGGAGTGCGGTTGCGAGGCCGTTCTGGCGAGGATACGCACCAAGTTTTCGCATCATCAGCCAACGCGGTAACGGTTCCTGTTTTGATCGACGCGGCGAGTCGGAGGATCTCATCCCAGTGCTGGATGATCGTGGCGGTATTGATCGGGCCGCCGATCAGCGGTGCCAGTGTGGTGAGGCCGTGGGCGCGGGTTGGTGTAGAGACGGGTTTCGTCTACGTTTCGGATGCGGGGTGCGAAGCGGTAACCGAGGAGTTGCATTTTGACCAACTTTCCGGCGCGACAAAGTCCACGGCAAGCCGCCCGCTAATACGTGACTTTTGCGTGGACGCCAAGTTCGGGGGTGTGCAAACGGTCAGGACGATGACGCTGTCTTCGATCGCGTCGAGGGCGTGTCGGGCATCCGGGACTGTCAGAAGATCCCCCGGGGAACCGTTCCACTCGGCAGACCCAGACCGTAACAGCACCCGGCCCACGAGGACCTGTACCGTCGCTTCGCCCGGGTTTTCATGCTCCGATAAACACTCCCCGGACCGGAGAGCGATGAGGGTTTGCCGCAAATGGTGTTCATGACCGCCGAACACCGTCTCCGCGCTCCGTCCGCTTGACGCCCGCTTGGCTTGATCCAAGTGATGCCGGCCCAAAGCGATTAACGATACTTTCTGCATCAGGACGTTCCCTTCTCAAACCTTGCCGGGAATCGCTCATCATTGAGGATCGCTACCAGAACGGCGGCCTCGCTGATCTCAACGCTTTTCGAGGCGGTGAGCACAGTCAGGTTCCCGTGCCGGGCGACCGCGAACAGATGAGAGAGAACTTTGGCCTGCACTGGGTACGCAAGCTCCGAACGATATCGGGCTGAAAACTCAGCGAACAGCTTCGGGTCGTGCCCGTACCACTGACGGAGGGCCGTAGACGGCGCGACAGCCTTCTGCCACTCATCAAAATTCGCTCGTTGCTTGCTCAACCCGCGAGGCCACAAACGATCCACCAGCACTCTCGTCCCGTCCCCTCGGACCCGCGCATCGTAGGCGCGACCGATGCGTACACGGTGTGCAACGACACTCACCGGACCGCCCCGTCGCGCACCGTCGTGCTTGTGGTTTCCCAGCGGGCCACCCACCGTACCGGGCCCTGCGAGGGGCCCGGAGACCGCTCTCTGAAAATGGCGGGGTGTGCCTGGTTGACGGCGTCCATCAGGAGGGTCGAAGCACTCTGGGATAGGCCATTCCGAATCTGCAGAACGAAACTTTTCGACGAACTATGGGCATAGCCCTAGTATGTTCTCCCGATCGTCGTGACGACGAGACTAAAGTCACATCCCACAAGCGTGACGCGACCACTCGCCACGGTACTCCGGTAGGTGAAAACGTCCCCAACAACAGCGAATCGCGACACAGCGATCCCGAAACGTCCCCATAAAGCCTCCGACTCAACGTTGGTACCTCAAGTTGACGCGAATTCGTTGGGATCGGTTCATACCAGCTTTGCCTCTGGTTGAGGGGAACCCCCACAGGGCAAGGTGTCTAGGTGGCCAGCCGGCCACCAGAGTGCTGGTGATACGTGGTGGTGGCCAGGGCGGTTCCCCAGGTTTTTGCGCGGTTGAGTTCTCCAGGCTCGAATTCCCCGTCAGTACTGAGGAAGAATATTTCTGGTGGCATGACGGGGGTGAAGCCGTTGATGTCCAGGACGTGTTGTATTTGAGTGTCCGCTTCGAAGACAGAGAGGTGGCGGCGGGTTCGGGTTTCGAACACGGCGAACAGGGTTGGTGTGGGAGGAAGTTCAGTGAACCACTCGCGCATACTGATGGCCCCGGGCGGTAGGACTGTCGCGGCAGGGTCCGATGCGTTTTGGGCTTCTCGGATGTCGTCGGCGTGGGCTTCGGGCAGGCTCAGCCCTGACCAGTGATCAGGGGCCCCGACAACGAGGAGGTCAGGTTCGCCGACCGTGTCCGGGTCAGCGTCATTGACGCTGAGAACCCTGACGGTAGCGAAACGCGATAGGCCGGAAGCGATGCTTTCGGCGACCTGCTGGGTACGTCCGTGAATGGACTCGTACACCACCACAACATCCATCGCTGTTACTGCCCTCTCAAGGAGAATCTGTTGTGGGAACTCTATTCCTATCACCCCAACCCTTTACCGGAGATCTTCTCGTTGCTGCCGTCTTGCTAGAGGTAGGAGCTGAGTAGTGCGATCGCGGCGGCGCCCATGATCGCGAACGCGCACCAAAGACCGATTTTTGACCATCGCCCGTTGACGTAGTTGCCCATGATCGCGGTGCGGCTTGTGAGCCTCGCGATGATGAAGATCAGCGGCACGGCGACGATCCCGTTGAAAACCGCTGTGAGTACGAGGGCTTGGACCGGGTCAAAGCCCACGAAGTTCAGGACCAGCCCGGTCAGGGTACCGATAATGATCACGAGGTAGAACGCGCGGGCTTGCCGGAATTTGCGAAATAAGCCCTCTTTCCAGTTGAACGTCTCTGTGATGGCGTACGACGAAGACCCGGCAAGTACTGGGATACTCATCAGGCCGATCCCGATTACCCCGACAGCGAAAATCAGTTTGGCAAGTAATCCGGCGTTCGGGAAGCTTTTCACCAAAGGTTCCAACGCCTGGGCTGCATCAGCTGCGGTAACGATGTTTGTGACACCGCCCTGGTTCAGGACGACCGCGCCGACCACGATGATGAACCAGGCCACAATGTTCGAGAAGAACATCCCGAGCACCGTATCAATCCGGAGCTTCCTCAAATATGTTCTCGTCAGGGGCGGTGGGCCCTCCCCGGCGGAAGCGGGTTGTTGCATTCGTTCGTCTTCGACAACGTTGCTGGTCTGCCAGAAAAACAGGTACGGAGAGATCGTGGTTCCGAAGATGGCGACCAAAACGAAAAGGAACTGCTGGTTGAACTCGATATGCGGAATCACGGTCGCTTTCACCGCCTCCGCCCAGGGCACGGCGATCAGGAACGCGGTCGCTAGGTACGCAAACAGCGCGAACGCCAACCATTTCAGAATCCTGACGTACGTGCGGTACGGGACCAGTACTTCTAACACCAGGATGATCACCACGAACCCGATCGCGAGAACAACGAAAGGCACCCCCGGGAGGAGCAAGTTCGCGCTGGCGGCCATCGCCCCGATATCCGAACCGATGTTGAACGTGTTCGCCGCGGTGACCAGCAGAACGATGGGGTACAGCACTTTCTTCGGGTAACTGTCACGGATGATCGCGGCGAGACCCTTCCCGGTCACCGCACCGATCCGCATACACGCCTCTTGCACAGCGATCATCAGCGGCAACGTCAACAGAATCGACCACAACGTTCCGAAACCGAACTGTGCGCCGGCCTGGGAATACGTCGCGATCCCTGACGGGTCATCATCAGCCGCGCCGGTCACGATCCCCGGACCCAACACACGCAACAGCCGACCAAACCCACGCTTTTTCCCTCGCCGAGGAAACGCGACGGCATCCGAATCATATTCCTGCCCCGGGTCGGCAACCTGCTCATCAGAAGGGGTCGTCATCGTGCGCTGAGTCTAAGCCGCCGAAATGAGCAGTACCACCGCCCTCACCATCGACAGTCCGGCCGGACGAATCAGCCGTTGGCCGCTTCATGATCAAACCAGCTTGCGCAGACGGGAACTGACGTTGATGCAATCATGAACTGAAAACGACAATACCCAGCTCCGAAAGAGCCCAAAATTTCCGCTGTCCCGCCTCAACCCGCACCGCGGCCGATACCCCCACGCGTCTACCGTTAGCGTCGGATATTTGACGAATTCACAAGCCACCCCTATAGACGAAGGCCCCGCAGATGGTGTGACACACGGAGGGGTACCCGCGCCGCGGGTGCCCCTCCGTGTGTCCAGGTGCTACCGTTCGATGCCCTGATCCCGGGCGGGCGCCTGATCCGCCCCCGACTGCCGATCGTCTCGGTCACCCGCTTTCTGCACCTTCACGTTGACGCCCTGCCGGCGCAGTTGCTCGACCCGTTCGGCCGCACGCTTCTGCTGCTGCTCCTTCATCCTCTGAGCCGTTGTTTTAGCGGCGGTGGGCTTCTGCAGGGGTTTAACAGCGGTGGTTCCCGTTTGTGCCGTTGCGGCCTGTCGGGCGCGGAGAGCGGCGGCTGTGGCTGCTGCTGCGGCGCGCTGCCGGTCGTTCTCGGTGGCGGCGGGACGTGAGCTGAGAACCTGGGATTTGTGCATGGCCGTGACCCGTTGGGCCAGGTCGGCGCCCACGGTGCGCTGCCGGTAGTCCGCCGGCACCGCGGCGGTTTCCTGGGGGTCGATGCGGTACTGAGTGCGGAACACGTCCACCTCGGCGGCAAGTTCCGTCCACTGCTGCCGGCGGGCGGTGTCGGCGGGGACCTCGCCCAGCCCGCTTGCCCAGGCGGGCTGTTCGGCCGCGATTGTTGCACCGCGCTCCTCGAGGCGCACGTGTAGGTAGTCGTAGCGTTCGGCCAAATGTTCGCGCCACTCGGGCGCGGTGTGTTCGGAGTCGATCGCGCGTCGGTCTGCGATCCACTCCGGCACCGCCGGGGTGGCCCTCTCCTGGTCGATGGACACGGTGGCCCGGTGGCGGTCGGTGTTGTCGCTGATCCGGGAGGCCAGCACGGCCGCCGGGTCCTGGGCGTTGGCCATGTCGCGTTGCGTCCACGCCTGGCGGATCGTGTCGACAGGGTCCAGGCCGGCGGCCTCGGCGTGGCGGAGCGCGGCCTCGACCGCGCCCCAGCTCTCCTGCTCGCGCAGCGTTGTTGCCAGGCCTTCGCCCAGCCCCTGGTTGGCGATCTTCGTAAAGCGCAGCACGTCGGCGCGCTCGTGCACGTCGCCGTACTGATCGATGAGAGTCACCAAGTCATCCACCCGGGCCTGCTCGGCGCGGATGGTCTCGGTGGCCGAGAGCATACCGTCAGCGTTGCCGGCGATCTGGGCCAGGACGTCACTGACCGGCTGGGCATCGGCGGTCTCGACATACAGGCGGTTTTCGTGCTTGCCACGGGTCAGGCCAACGTAGACGAGTTCCCGGCTGGTACTGCTGTCCGCCAGGACGTGCGCGGTATCGGCGGTCATACCCTGGGCGCGGTGAATGGTCGAGGCATAGCCGAGCTCAACGGCGCTGTTCACGTAGTCATTGGGCAGGGTGATCGTGCCCCCGGTGCCCTGGTTGCTGACAGTGAGTGTTCCGTCTCGGTGCGCCTTCACCACAGTCCACAGGTCGCCGTTCTTGATGATGTCGCGGCCGCCGCTGACCTTCAACTGCGAGTTGTTCACCCGGGTCACAACCGTGTCGCCCTGGTAGGCGGCCAGGCCGTCGCGCAGCGGGGCTGATTGCTTGCCCGTGACGATTCCCTCACTCATGCCAAACGCCTGGGCGCGGGCATTCAGCTCGGCCACGGTGCTGTTCTGCTGGGCGAGCATCACCGAGTGCAGACCAGCTGTGGTATCCGACTGCCAGGACGCGAACACTTCCCCTGCCATCCGGTCAACGCTGCCGCCGGTAACACGATCATTCGTGACGTACCAGGCGAACGGATCGCCAGTCGTTGCCGGGTCGCGCAGCAGCTTCGTGGCCTCGGCTTCGTCCTTGTTGATGAAGCGGTGCAGCTGCTCAAGCTTCACGGAACCGACCTCGTTCTCCAGGAGTCGCAGCGCGCCACCGGCCTCGACCGCGGAAAGCTGGCGGTCATCTCCGATGAGGCGCACGTGTGCGCCGTGCAGCTGGGCAATGCGGGTCACCTTGGCCAGGTTGGTGGTGCCGGCCATGCCGGCCTCATCCACCACGATCACGTCGCCCGGGTTCAGGTCCAAACCCTCGATGCGTTCCGTCTGCTGCAGCAGCTCGGCCAGGCTGCCTTTCTGGAAAGTGAATGAGTGAATCGTCTTGGCGTCGATTCCGATTGCGTCTTTCATCACCGCGGCCGCAGTGGCGGACGGGGCCAAGCCCACCACCTTCCCGCCCTGCGCTTCGACTGCTCGGGCCGCTACGCGCAGCGCCGTTGTCTTACCCGTACCTGCAGGGCCAGAGCCCACGACCAGGCGCGCACTGCTCGTGGCGAACACCCGGGCAAGTTCCCGCTGGCCAGCGTCCAGGTGCCGGCCGTCCTTCGCGGCGACCTGGTCGAACACGTCGCGGGATACGGGCGAGGCCGTGCGAGTGCGCGCGGCGTCCAGCAGTGTGTCCTCAGCGGCCAGGATGCTCCGAGACGTGAGGAGCTGGCGGCCCTTGTGCTCGTAAATGCTCGTGCCGTCACGCCGGGTGAGGGGCTGGAAAGCGCCGTGCGGTGCCGGCGGGGTGACGGTGATGGAATCGGTGTTCAGAGCGTGCCGGGTGATGTCCTCGACGGTGCCCTCAACAGTGTTGCCGCAGCTGTGCTGCGCCTGGACATAACGGCGGGTTTCGGCCTCGATCGTGTGCGGTCCCCACACTGCATGATGCTCAGACACCGTCTCCACAACCTGGGCCGCCGCCTGCGCGACGGTGACGATTTGCGCCGGCACCGTGGAGGCGCTGTCGTCCCGTGCGCGTGCTTGGGCATCCCGGAGAATGCCGCCCACGGCACGGTCGCCAACCAGTGCCCCGGCCTGCACGCGCCAGAGCGTCCGCAGCTCCGACAGTGCCCGGGCGTGGAGCTTCTGCGGCCGAGTGTCCAAGGTAGCCTGCTGAGCCAAGGCAATACGAGCCTTCATGTCCGGGGTACGGCCATGGGTTTCGCGGTACTCGGATTCAAGCTTGGTCATGGCGGCTTTGATCCCCACCGACCTGGTCGAAAAACCGGAAGTGAGGCGTTCATCGATCCCGGCGATTTCGACCACAGGCCGCTTGCCCGGGGTGACCTCGCGCAGTTCGGTTGCCAGGTTCAACCGGTCGGTAACCCTGTCCATCACACGTTGGTTGTAGAACTCCGACGCGGCCACCCCCTGACGGTGCAGCAGCTTGGAATCGATGGTGCGCCACTTCCCATCCACGCCTTTGACCTTGTTCGCAACCACCAGGTGATCGTGCAGCTGCGGGTCACCGTTCCGGGAATCGTAGTGGCGGAACCGGGTTGCGATTAGGCCGCCCTCAACGTCGATCTGGGCGACGCCGTTAGTGCCGGCGCGGGTGGCGATTGCTTCGCGTTCGAGGTAGCCGATGGTGTCACTGATCGCGGCTTCATGCTCTTCCTCGATCGCCTTCCGGGTCTCGTTATCGCCCAGCGCCCAGAGCGTTGACACGCTCTTAGCGGGGGAGAAGACCAGGTCGAATCCGGCAACGGCCTGCTGCGTGGGGCGGGTGGCCGCGGTGATGAACCGGCCCAACTCTTCCTTGTCGGCTGGCTGCCGGCCCTTGGCCGTGCGGAACGCCTGCGCGCCCTCCCGCACCCGGATAACGCGGCGTTCTTCGGCGTTAGGTTCGCGGTGGTTGATCCGGGTGAAGTCGGCGTAGCCCGTTTCGATCTGCTCGCGGAGGTCGGTAGTTCTCTGCTTGTACGAGTAGTAAGCGCGGCCCAGCTTGGCCAGCTCCATCGCCTCATCAGCGGTCTTACCCTGAGCTTGGGCTGCGGCAATGATCTGCTCCGCATCCGGGTGCAAACCCTCACCGTAGAGGGCCTTCATCTGCTCCTCAGTGACAACACCGGAAACGCCCAGGGCGGCCAATCCTGAACCCACCCAGACGCCGGGAGGGTTGCCCTCGATGGTGTAGTAATCGCCCAGCTCCTGGCCCGCCTCGCGCTTCACATCACCGCTGGCAGTCTCGCTGATGTAGTACGCATACCCGTCTCCCGCGGAAAGGATATGCACAGTCATCATGGGGGTCAGCCTACCTCGTTGATTACTAATGCCAGAGGTGTGACAAATTAGGTGACGAAGAATGAGGAGCGAATATGGCCAGGATCGTCAGAGACTGCGTCTGTGCTTTGAGACCGCTGGGAGTGCACGGAGCCGACGAGGAACGAGGACAGCGCAGTGAACGCGGTCGATAAGCAACAGACGAGTGCTCCGCTTTTCCCGACCTCGCCCCGTGTGGTCCGACCCCTTCCCTGCTGCGCCGCGTGTGCGCCCGCGGGGCGTGCCCGTGATGGTCGGGCTGGCGACTCCGTAAATAGCGCAACGGGCCAGAAGCTGCTTGACTTTCGACATGACTGAACTCGACCACGGCATCGAACCGCACGCCCCCGGCCACGCCGAACGGCTCAACTGGCTGCGCGCCGGTGTGCTCGGCGCGAATGACGGTATCGTCTCCGTCGCCGCACTCGTCGTCGGCGTGGCCGCGGCCACCCCGGATTCCGCGGCGATCCTGATCGCGGGCGTCGCGAGCCTGCTCGCTGGGGCGATCTCGATGGCCCTCGGCGAATACGTCTCGGTGAGCAGCCAACGCGACACCGAGCGCACCCTGATCGCCAAGGAACGCTGGGAGCTTGCCAACGTGCCAGAGCAAGAGCTCGCCGAGCTTGCGGACATGTACCAAGCGAAGGGGCTCAGCGCGGAGACGGCCCGCCGCGTCGCCGACGAGCTCACCGCACACGATGCCCTCGCCGCGCATCTCGAGGTCGAGTTGCACATCGGCACCGAGGAACTCTCCAACCCGTGGCATGCGGCGTTCGCCTCCGCCCTCGCGTTCACCGTCGGCGCGATCCTGCCGCTGCTCGCTGTGCTGCTGCCACCGCCGGCGTGGCGCCTGCCCGCAACGTTCCTCGCCGTCACGGTTGCCCTTGTGATCACCGGCTGGCTGAGCTCCTACCTCGGCGGCAGTCCCCGCGGCCACGCGATCGCCCGGGTGCTCATCGGCGGCCTACTCGCCCTCGGCGTGACCTGGGCGATCGGCGGTTTGATCGGCACGGCGGTCTGACCGTAGTAGGCGGCCCACCGCCAGCAAAGACCGGACGCACTACCCTGCCCGCCACCAGAAATCTCAGATCACGCCCGAGCGAGCCCACTCAACCGTCAGGCCCGGGCACCGCGACCCAACCGTTAGCCTCACGCCATGAGATGGCAGTACTGCGAGTAGCCGCATGTCTTCCCCAACCCGCCAACGCCGACGTACTTCCACCAGGCCTGCTGCAACGTGACGTTCCGGTTGGCTTTCATCGACCGCAGTACTGCTTTGAAGTCAGGTGGTTCATACTCGTCGAACATGCGTTGGCGTTCGTCCGGGAACATCGCCTGAACGGCGGATTCGGTCGTTGGCTCCGCAAGCGCAGCCGTGAGGTCTCTCGGGGCGACGGTCTTTTTGACCACTGATACGTCCCGCCGCGAACACCCCGCTGCCTCGACGATGTCGTTGTAGCTGCGCCCTTCAAAGAGGAGCTCCATGGTTTCGGTAGTTGCTCACACTGGCCCGGTTCTAGTTCGAAACGGCGACACCGACGTGCCACCACTTCGATCAGGAGACCGCAGACCCGGACGCAGTACCAACTACCCAGAAGAAGTGGTTAATACCTGCCCGGACTATCAGTACCGCCAAGGGCTACTCGCCGACAGCGACCGGGGCGCCGAAGAGCGCTTGTCCGCATATGACTCCATGGCTTCCAATCGCTCTAAGGAGGATGATGAGCGTCGTGGCAGTCGAACCGACGAGCGTCGCAACCAACTTCTTCCAGCCGCGCCAACTCTTTGAGAACTAGATCAAGACAATTCCGCTGCCGCCAGCCCCCGATGGGAACGAGAAGTCCACCGAACGCCTCTGCAGCGATAAGTGCCGGGTCACCGAGCCCCGGCGACGCCGACACCCAACTTTGCCCGAACGAATCCGAGCGGGACTTCCTGCCGGGCTCGCCGTGCGGGGTCGTTTCGGCTCTTGGACGTGGATGGAATGTCCGAGGCGAGGCGTTTGGACACCCGGCTGGCAAGCTCTATTGCCGAGATTCCCAGGCTGGTCTCAAATTCGGCAAGGGAGGGGCTCTGTCAAAGCATGGTTCGTGTTCGATTGACGTGACGTGTCCGAGTTTCAAGTGGCGGAGGAGGCCGTTGTAGAAGGTTTGAGGTAGTCGAACTGAACCGGCCCGGGTTTCATGTCGTCGTTTTGTTGTCGGCTTCGTTCGACTGTGCGCCAAGATTTCGCGGAACTGGTTTGCCGTGGCATTGCGCTAGGTGAGCAATCTTTCTGGCAACGATCAGTCCGAATTCCGGAAGCGAGTCATCCCGTCACTCATCCAGCGGGGCTGAACCGGATCGCCCTCGTTCTGAAGCGCGCGTCCCGTTGCGGTTTTCAAAACGGTTATCAAAACGAGACAATCCGTTTCAATCCTGGCGTGACAGGCGATGCAGTGCGGGGAGTATGGTGATCACGGTTGGTGTGACCGTTCACACTTGAAGTGACGACGCAAGAACCAACCGATATACCGGTCGGCTTCTTTTGCTGCCGGCACGGGGACGGCGATTTTTTCTGTTACCCATTTTTTGCGTCAGCACTGTAGGACAAAGGAGTCGAATTGTGGGCACAGGTGCCGCTTGTCGTGAATGTGCGGAGCGTGCTGCGGGTCCCGGCTCTTTCGGCGCAGATCATTTTGGTCGTTGTCTGGCTGAGGGCGCTATCTCGCCAATGGCCCTCCACCGCTTGGCGCCGCCTTCAACTTGTGCAGTAGGGACCGCTCCGGCGGTCGCCGACCTGTCGGCCGGGAGCGTTTTTTTGCGACTCCCGGCGGCTGCCCGAGCGTGACGCTGCCCGGTGCCGTCTCACTCGTCGATCACGTCCAACGCCGGACGTCATCAGGATCACCTGAATCAAGGAGCACAATAATGTCCATTGAACGGCGTGCGGCGCGCGAGCCCGTCATCCTGGAGATGCGCTCGATTACGAAAGAGTTTCCCGGGGTTAAGGCGTTGTCCGATGTATCGCTCACGGTGACGGCGGGGGAGATCCATGCGATCTGCGGTGAGAACGGGGCGGGCAAGTCGACCCTGATGAAGGTGCTCTCGGGCGTTTACCCGTATGGCACCTACAGCGGAGACATCGTGTTCCAGGGGAAGGACGTCCATTTCAAGGACATTCGCTCCAGCGAGGCGGCTGGCATCGCGATTATCCACCAGGAACTCGCGCTCATCCCTGAACTCTCGATCACCGAGAACATCTTCCTCGGCAATGAGCCCACCAGATGGGGCGCCATCGACTGGATCAAGGCCAAGAAGACCGCTCTGGAGCTCCTTGCCCGGGTCGGCCTGCGCGATGACCCTGACACCCTGATCAAGAACATCGGCGTAGGTAAACAACAATTGGTTGAGATCGCCAAGGCGCTCAACAAGTCGGTTAAGGTCCTGATTCTGGACGAGCCGACGGCGGCCCTCAACGAAGCGGACTCTCAGCATCTGCTTGACTTGATTCGGGGGCTCAAAGGCAAGGGCATCAGTTCCATCATGATCTCGCACAAGCTGAACGAGATCGAGCAGGTCGCCGATTCCATCACCATCATTCGCGACGGCAAGACCATCGAAACACTCGACGTCGTCAACGACGGCGTCAACGAGGACCGAATCATTCGTGGCATGGTCGGCCGGAGCCTCGAAAGCCGGTTCCCGGAGCACACCCCCGACATTGGCGAGGTGTTCTTCGAGGTACGCGACTGGAATGTGCAACACCCGCAGGTACCCGAGCGGATGGTCGTGAAGAACTCGAGCCTTACTGTTCGCCGGGGCGAGATTGTCGGCATTGCCGGCCTGATGGGTGCCGGGCGTACGGAGCTTGCGATGAGTATCTTCGGCCGCTCCTACGGCAACTACTTGTCAGGCCGCCTATTCAAGGACGGCGTGGAAATCGAGCTCCGCAGCGTTTCGGATGCCATTGACCACGGTCTTGCCTACGTGAGTGAGGATCGCAAGGCGTTGGGTTTGAACCTGCTCGATGACGTGAAACGGTCGATCGTGTCCGCGAAGCTGTCTAAGATCTCCCGCGGGCCTGTTGTCAACGACGAGAAGGAATACGCAATCGCGGAAAGCTTCCGCACGAGCCTACGAATCAAAACGTCGAGCGTGGACGCGGGTGTGAACAAGCTCTCGGGCGGCAACCAGCAGAAAGTCGTGCTGGCTAAGTGGATGTTCACCGATCCGGACCTTTTGATCCTCGACGAGCCGACCCGGGGCATCGATGTCGGCGCGAAGTACGAGATTTACGGCATCATCCAGAAACTGGCCTCCCAGGGTAAGGGAGTGGTGCTCATCTCCTCGGAGCTGCCCGAGCTGCTGGGCCTCGCCGACCGCATTTACACGGTCTTCGAGGGAGCAATCACCAATTGCATCCTAGCGGCGGAGGCCGACCCCGAAACCCTGATGAAGAGCATGACCAGCGCCCGAAAGAAGGCCTACAGCAAATGAGCCAGCAGTTGAATACCGAAAAGAACACGAGCGGCGGGATCCGCGACCTGCGGAGAATGTTCGGCGGCGGCAGGTCCAGTCTGCGCCAGTTCGGGATCCTGTTCAGCCTGATCGCGATCATCGTGCTGTTCCAATACCTGACGCACGGCCTGACACTGTCTTCGGGCAACCTGATCAACCTCGTTAGCCAGTATTCCTACATCCTGATCCTCGCGATCGGCATGGTGATGGTCATCATCGCGGGCCACATTGACCTCTCTGTCGGGTCCGTTGCGGCTTTCGCCGGCATCGTCGTGGCGACCTCAATGCAGGACTGGCACTTCCCTTGGCCGGTTGCCATCGTGTTCGGCCTCGTCGTTGGTGCCCTAATTGGGGCGTGGCAAGGTTTCTGGGTTGCCTATATCGGCGTGCCGGCCTTCATCGTCACCCTCGCCGGGATGCTCATATTCCGAGGCGGTAACCAACTCATCGGCAACGCGAACACGGTCCCCGTCCCAGAAGGCTTCACCGTCATCGGTGCCGGATATCTCCCGGAGGTGGGCCCGTACACGGGGTACAACAACCTCACGCTTCTGCTCGGACTGATCGTCGTGATCGCCGTGGTCATGTCTGAGTGGCGCAGCCGAAAGGTGCAGCGGATCATGGGCTCTAGCCCCGCCCCACTCTGGGTGAGCGCGGTAAAGGTCGTACTCCTCAGCAGCGTCGTCGTATATGCGACGGTACTGTTCGCGGGCGGGCGCACCGGAACGAGCTTCCCCGTTTCAGGAATCATCCTCGGAGTACTCGTGTTGTTCTACGCCTTCGTGACGAAGAACACGATCTTCGGACGCCACATCTACGCCGTCGGCGGAAACAAGCTCGCGGCCGAACTCTCCGGCGTCAAGTCCCGCCGGGTCAACTTTCTCGTCATGATGAACATGTCGATCCTCGCGGCCCTGGCCGGGATGATCTTCGTAGCCCGCTCGGTCGCCTCTGGTCCACAGGACGGCCTCAGCTGGGAACTCGACGCGATCGCCGCGGTCTTCATCGGAGGCGCCGCCGTGTCCGGCGGCATCGGCACCGTGACCGGGTCCATCGTCGGTGGGCTCGTGATGGCTGTGCTTAACAACGGCCTGCAACTGCTTGGTGTCGGCGCGGACCGCGTACAGATCATCAAGGGCCTCGTACTCCTGGTCGCAGTGGGAGTGGACGTCTTGAACAAGAGCCAAGGCCGACCATCAATCATTGGACTCCTCACCCGCAACCGCAAGACAAATGAGTTCCCGCCCGAACCACCCCTCGTTGTGCCCGGATCTGGAACACCAGACACCGCGAGGCCCACGGCGACCCTGTCGTCGTGACCTCGGCCGCGCCCTCTCCCCACACCTTCACCACCCTGCCCAACACTACTGAGAAGAAAGCGAAACACACATGAAAAAACTCCTCGCGACCACAGCAATAGCCGCGGTGGCACTGATGGCACTCTCCGGGTGTTCCACCCGGAGCGACACGAGCAGCGGATCGACGGCTGCAGCGGCCGGCTTCGCCGCTGACTCGTTGATCGGAGTCGCCCTTCCGTCAAAGACGTCGGAGAACTGGGTCCTCGCTGGCGGACTCTTCGAAGACGGTCTCAAGTCTGCGGGCTTCACAGGGGACGTGCAGTATGCGGGCGCGTCCACCACGGTCAAGGACCAGCAAGACCAGATCTCCGCGATGGTCACCAAGGGCGCCAAGGTGATCATCATCGGCGCGGCCGACGGCGGCCAGCTCAGCACCCAGGTCAAGGCAGCCCACGACGCCGGCGCGATCGTGATCGCCTACGACCGGCTCATCCTGAACACCGCCGACGTGGACTACTACGTCGCCTACGACAACTTCAAGGTGGGCGCCCTCCAGGGCCAGGCACTGATCGATGGGCTCAAGGCCAAAAAGGCGAGCGGCCCGTACAACATCGAACTGTTCTCAGGCTCCTCCGACGACGCCAACTCAGCAGTCTTCTTCAAGGGCGCGATGAGCGTCCTCCAGCCGAAGATCGATGACGGCACCCTCGTCGTCGGCTCGGGCCAGGTCGACATCAAGCAGACGGCGACTGCGGCTTGGAAGGCCGAGAACGCGCAGAGCCGGATGGACTCTCTCCTGACCAGCACCTACGGAACCAAGACGATCGATGGAGTTCTCTCACCCAACGACACGCTCGCACGGGCAATCATCACCTCGGTGAAGTCCTCCGGTAAGCCCATTCCTGTGGTCACGGGTCAGGACTCTGAAGCGGAGTCAGTCAAGTCGATCATGGCGGGCGAACAGTACTCAACAATCAACAAGGACACTCGCGTGCTCGTCACCCAAGCGATCACCATGGCCCAGAAGCTCCAGAAGGGCGAAACCCCCGAGGTCAACGACACCAAGTCCTACGACAACGGAAAGAAGGTCGTTCCCGCCTACCTGCTCCCGCCCGTCATCGTGACCAAGGCCAACGCGGCAGAGGCCTACGCGAACGACCCGAAACTCGCACCGCTCACCAAATAATCCCATAACCGCTGCAGCATCCAACGGCATCAGGGCCGGCCTCACACGAGGTCGGCCCTGACGCATTCATACCCTCGCCGGCACTCACAGGTGACATCGATTCTCGGTCAGATCGGCGGTCACGATCGGCGGAATACTCGCCGACTACAGCTCGGAACCGGCCCGCTGCAGGCCTTCTCGTGACCTACGCAA
Organism: Cryobacterium sp. 10I1; assembly: GCF_035019805.1. NCBI lineage: Bacteria > Bacillati > Actinomycetota > Actinomycetes > Micrococcales > Microbacteriaceae > Cryobacterium > Cryobacterium sp. 10I1. The sequence continues at coordinate 12,072 of NZ_JASJVF010000018.1, read as the reverse complement.
AGACGGCGCCGTTCATCGTTTCTCTCCCGCGAAAGATCTGGTCGTATGCGGTGAGGCATCGCTTGTTGGGGTTCCGAGGAGCCAGTTGTGCCAGATTCCTGCGGCAAGGGCGAGGAGGCGACCGGCAACGCGGGAGTAGACGCCGGGACGGTGCGTCCACCGTGGTCTTCGAGGGTGAGTTTTCCTTTAAGGGTGTCGAAGAAGGACTCGACCCATTGGCGGATTCCGCCGAGTTTCCCGAAGCGTTTTTCTCGCCCGTGCGCCATTTTATAAGGCCTTCTATGACCGAGTAAACGATTCGTTTACTCGGGGCTATATTGTTTTAGTTATGGAACTTGCGACGAACCCGTTCAAGCCCGGCGCGGGACGGGTGCCACCGGTCCTTGCCGGCCGGTCGGATCTACTCCGTGAATTCCGTAACCGGCTCTACCAGGCGCGGGAAACGGGGGAGGGGGAACGACCCTGGATCTTCTCTGGGCTCCGCGGAGTGGGGAAGACCGTCTTGCTCAACCAGCTCGGACGCGATGCAGCCGAACTCAAGCTGGTTTTTGTGAAGGTCGAAGCCTCGAGCAGTAAGCCGCTGGCCGTCGCGTTGGCCAAGGGACTCCACCTCGCACTTCGACGAATCCTCTCAAGCTCTGACCGCGCAAAAGCGCTCTGGTCCAAGGCCGCCAGCGTGCTGCGTTCCTTCCAAGTGCGTGTCGACCCGTCAGGGACCTACTCCTTCACTGTCGACGTCGAACCTGAGCCTGGCGTGGCTGATAGCGGCGATCTCGCCGTCGATCTCCAGGAGCTCTTAGAAACCATTGGCCTTGCTGCGCGTGAGGCCAACACGGTCATTTTGCTGGCCGTCGATGAACTCCAGGAAGCCTCATTCGAGGACCTCGCTGCTCTCAACGTGGCCCTGCACAATCTCGGCCAAGACGTCTTCCCCGTCCCCGTCGTCTTCGTTGGAGCAGGGTTGCCGTCCCTGCCTGCCGTGCTCGCCGATGCAACCAGCTACGCAGAGCGCCTCTATGACTATCGCCAGATCGGGTTGCTCGACACCGCCGCAACCTCTGACGCCCTCACCGCCCCGACCCGTGCCAACGGAGTCGACTGGGAGCCTGACGCCCTGGATGCAGCGGTGACAGCAACCGGGGGATACCCCTATTTCATCCAAGCCTGTGGAAGCCATGTCTGGGCCGTGCGAGCCACGGACACCATTACTCTTCAAGACGCCCAAATCGGCATCGAGTCAGCGCGAACTGAGGTCGAGCAGGGTCTCTACCAATCGAGATGGGAGCGGGCCACCCCGACACAGCGGGCCTTCATGTCCGCAATGGCCACCGACAACGACGCCCCCTCATCAATGGCCGAACTCGTGACCCGTTTGCGGAAGAAACGCACTACGGACCTCTCCGTCAATCGCCGAGACTTGATACGGAACGGACACATCTACACGCCCGAACGCGGTTTCGTCGCATTCACCGTGCCCGGCATGGCCGACTTCATCATCAGACAAGGCCAATAGCCCGCCAGGCACCCGCGTCGACATCGGCACCTACCCGTGAGCAATGAACGACCGTGCCGCAGCGACCACGACCGGCCCGACTACAACCAACGGCTCACCACGCAACAAGGCCGCGGGAGACTTGTCACCCAACTCCGGATTCATCCCTTGGAACCACGCCTGGACAATCGTCGCGCTCTCTCGTTCACTCAAAATGCCAGCCACATAAAAAGAGGTACGCAACCGCTGGACGACGTCCGCGCCAGGTGCCCGGGAACCGTCCGCCCATTCACGCACAGAGCGCGTGTTCGACACCCGGCCCAGATAGGCGACGAGCTGGGCACCGAGGAGCTCGCGGAGACCCGTGACAATCCCGCCGGTATCCAGCCGCACAGAGTCCTCGTACGCGCGATAACCCGGCTGCGCAGCGGAGACAGGGATGCTCATACCCGCAATTCTTCCGCATCACACACCCGATAGCAAGAATCACTAGTGTATCAACGGGTAATACCACAGGCAAAATAACACTCAATATGACCGATAATGTCGATTATGTCAGTTTTGGAAGCCGACATCTTCGCATTGGACGCGTCCCCCGCGGATTGGACTCGACGACGATCCAAGACGTCGCGGCGTGGATCGAGGACCGTTACAACCGTCGGCGGCACTCCTCGATCGAGCATCTCACCCCGGTGGACTTCGAGATGCAATTCTCATCACAGGTTGCAGAGATCCAACTCGCCGCTTAACCCGTGTCCACTCTCGGGGGTCAAGACCAGGCAGGGAAGAACGACCCCTGGCGCAGCTTGGGGATCTTCAGGTTGAGGTCCCCGGCCGTCGTCGTCAAGACGCGCGGGCGGGTCCCGTTGCGCTGGGTGGTGCGCTCATCGGAGCGTTCGAACCGGCCGGCACCGATGTGGGCGGTGGCCTCCGCGTCGATGAGTTCTTGATAGAGCGTTTCGGTCACCATCCGGATTCGATCGGTGACGTTGGTGAGCTTGAGTTCCGAGAGGAGCGCGAGCAGGGCAGACTGGTCTAAGCCATCGTGTGACGTGTCTTTCTGTGAGGAACTTTGAACGGTTCTCACTGACCATCGCACGGTGGTTTCCTACGTTGTTAATCCAACGCTCGAAACCCGGGAACTACACCACTCGAGAGGACGCAACCCTAACGGTTGCTTCTTACCGGCTGGCCTTCAAGCTTAGTGAGAACGGGCCGCACCCCCGAAGGAATGCGGCCCCTTTCTACCTAGATGCGGAAAGCCCGACCACAGTTACCGCAATTGAGGGTCCATGCCGCTCAGCGGTGGGCAATGGAGGCTCGAAAGCGGCTGGATTCTTGGTAAATAGCGCAGCTGACCAACACTTTTCCAAAGTGCCCCTGGAGGGACTCGAACCCTAAAAACGTCCCAATCGCCGAGCGGGAGTGGCCCAAACACCCCGGAAAGTCAAGGGTTTTTGATGACTACAGCTGCATACGATCTAGGTCGTTTGCCCACGAGTGTGGGCAAAGTGTGGGCAAGCAGATACATCCCAGTATCCATATAAATACAGATACATGTTTCCATATTTATGTAAAACCTGCGAGCATGATGCTATGAAGAATGTGGAGATAGTCTGGCGCACTTTGGCCGACGCCGCGCTGGACGGCCGGCGAGACTGGAACAGCATCGGGGACATCGCTGAAGCATCGTCGGTCGCGCCGTCGACCACTCATCAAGCTCTCGGGCGACTCGTCGACATCGGTGCCGTCCGCCCAAACTCGCGTCGCGGCTACACCGTCGTCTCGCCCGAGAAGCTCCTCGAAGCCTTCGCGGCTCACCGCAACTTGCGTGCTGACACCATGGTCTCAACCACCCTTCCCGCCGCCCAAACGTTGCTCGACGACGTCGAGGAGGCCTACGCGCTCAGCGGCAGCAGCGCCGCGGTGCACCATCTCGGCGGACGCAACACCGTCGCCGATCTCGGCCGGCGCATCGTCTACACAGCCCGCGCGCTGTCCCAAGCCGACTTTCCTGTGGGAGACGAGGTGATCATCCTCAGCGAAGATCCACTGGCCGCACGCACCTGGAAGTCCGGATACGCCAGCCTCGCGCAGACCTACGCCGATCTATGGGCAAGCCCGGGCTGGCAGGCAGCAGAGTTCACCCGTGCGCTGAAGGCCAAGCTATTCGCGGACGCGGATTGGGAGCAGCGAACCAGTGCCTAACCTCTACGAAGACGAGCACGGAGTTATCCGTGCTCTGGTCGACCGACTCGGTCATGACCTCGAGCCGTCGATCCTCATCGGCGGCTGGGCGACATTCGTGCGCGTCGGCGGGGAGATCAGCCTCGACATTGACCTGATCACCTCGCAGGACAGTCGCCACAAACTCGAGCAGTTGATGGCGGACCTCTCCCCCAGCAACAACCACCAGGGGCGAAAACTGCGCGCGACGATCGACAACGTGCACCTCGACATCTACCTCCCGTACGAATCCCAACTCGGCGGCAAGCTACGCCTCAAAGTCGAAGTACTCGCCGAATACCCCGACGAGCTCTCGTTCGAAAAGTGGACACTGCTGCGACTCGAAGCTCACATCGCCACCAAGATGGCGGCACTCCTTGACCGCCATTTCTCGGAGAAGGGCCAGAAGGATGCCCGCGAGATTCTCGCGCTGCTGAAGCTCGACGGTGTCGACCCCGCGGTTGCGGCTGAAGTACTTCATCGAGCATCGACAGTGAGCATCGACGATCTGCCAACGATGATCGGTGAAGCTTTCGACCTGATCGGCAACATCAGCCGGCTAACGAAGGCGGACCAGAAACTCATCGGCTCGGTAAAAAAATCATGGGTGAACGAGCTAACACAGCGCGCAGTGCGTCCGCAGGAACTACGTCCGTCCCTATAGGTTCTGCTGCCGGTTTGGTCACGGTGTCAACTAGATCGACAGCAGACCCTGTCATGAGGTAGAGGGCGGCGGCGGCCCGGTGGAACCCCGGATGACTAGAGATGGTTCGAGCGAGATGTTGCGGGGCCGTTCCCCCTCCACCAGGCGCGCCAGTTCCTGAAACGCCTGCGCGCCAGTTTCTATGAAATCCTGGTGAATCGTGGTGAGCGTAGGCGTGAAATGCTGCGCGTCGGGGATGTCATCGAATCCGACCACGCTGAAGTCGCGAGGCGCGTAGAGACCTGCATCCGAGTACGCGTGCATGATGCCAAGCGCCATCTGATCGTTGGCACAAAAGATCGCGGTCACGCCCACATGCCGCATCAGTTCTTGCCCCGCACGGTAGCCGCTCGCGGAGCTGAAGTCGCCGTGCAGGTGCCGCTCGAGAGACTGGCCTCGCTGATATAAGGCGCTTTCGATACCCGTCAGCCTTTCGCCGGCATAGCCCTCATCGGCAGGCCCGTCGACGAAGGCGATACGACGGTGGCCGAGGTCAAGGAGGTGCTCACCCGCGAGGACGCCACCATGTACGCCATCAGTTCCCACGCTCGAGATCCCCGCAGCGGGGTTCCGTGACATCTCGACGACAGGAAGGGTTGCGGCGATCTTCTGCGGCGCGGAGTAGCGTTGAGACATCGGCGACGCAAGGATGATTCCTTCAACGCGCTGACCAAGCAGTCGATCAAATGCTCGGGCGACAGCGTCTTCAGACGCGTGGCCCGTCTCAGGTTCGAGCACTGTGGCGAAGATCGTTGCGATCCCGGCAGATTCGGCAGACTGCCCGATGCCGAACTGGCTTTGGCCGAGGGACACGTTCATCGGAATGCCCAGGTTGATCACTCCGATTGATTCGGACCTGTTCAACACCAAGCTTCTGGCGATACGGTTTGGCTGGAAGCTGAGGGCGTCGAGGGCTTCGCGTACTCGGGTGAGGGTCGGCTCCGCGACGTTGTTTTTGCGATTGACGACGCGAGAAACAGTCTGAGCAGAAACCCCCGCCAACCGGGCAACATCGGCAAGACTCGCGTGGCCGTTTCCTGCTTGGCTCTCCGAGGAGATCAACCCGCTGGTCAGAGCGTCCGTCGCCATAGTCCATACTCCTGCCTGATATCTAAAAAAGACTCTACTAGAGAGGATGGCAGCGCTAACAACAATTTCATTGTTAGCGTTGACATTGCGTTCCGTATATGTACAAAATTACTTACCCAGGCTGCATGGCGATCGACTCCCGCTAGCCAAGAGCCGGTACTTCGCCCGCAAAGTGCGCGAGCGAGGAACCCTGAAGTACCTATGAGAGGACCCCAATGATGAGGTACAAAAATTTGCGCTTGCTCGGCGCATTCGTCGGCGTCGCGGTGGTGACATCCGGACTTCTTTCCGGATGCAGTACGGGACAAAGCCCGGCGGCATCGTCGACCTTGAAAGTTCTTGCCTGGAAGGGCGGTGGAACCGAGCCGGCGGGGGTTGCTGAGGTCAACGCCGCTTTCGAGAAGTCTCACCCTGGAGTGAAGATCGACTTCACTTACATGCCCGCTGGCGACTCGTACACGCAGAAGCTCTCAGCCGAGCTTCTCGCCGGCAATGCGCCAGATGTCTTCATGGGCGACCCTGTAAGCACCAAGACGCTTGCTTCTTCCGGATATCTGGCCGATCTAGGAAAGCAGTCGTGGGCGTCGGACGTGCTTCCGGACCTGAAGTCCTTCACCGAAGGGAGCGATGGGAAGGTCTATGCCGCTCCCACCGAACTGATCGGCATCACCACATACGCGAACATGGATTTGCTCAAGAAAGTCGGCATTACCGAAGTCCCGACCACTCGGTCCATCTTCCTTGACGACATGGCGAAGCTGAAGGTTGCGGGCATCACCCCTCTCTCTCTCCCCGACAAGTCGGCATGGACGGCGCAGGCCACGCTCCAGCAGATCGCCTCTACGCTTGTTTATCGCGACGATCCCACGTGGGATCAGAAATTCATCGCGGGGAAGACCAGTTTCGACCGCGATTGGTCGTCGAGCGCAAAGCAGTTGGTGGACTTGGACTCTCAAGGCTACGTAGCTTGGAAGTCGGAGCTCGGCACCGACGAATGGAGTCAGGGCCTTCAGGATTTCAAGGCCGGCAAGAGTGCATTCTGGGTTCAGGGTGCATGGAACCTGGCTGACGTTCTCCAGGCCGGCATCAATGCGCAAATCTTCCCCTGGCCCGCAGATGATGGCAAGCAAGTCTCGACTCTGTTCGCAGGCGTGATGTGGCAGGTGAACAACGCTTCCAAGGCCGACAATGTCGCAAAGGAATACGTCGACTACTGGTCCACCGGACACTCTGCGCCGTTCCTGAATTCGGAAAATGCCATCAGTGCGTTCAAGTCCGTTACTACTCCAAAGTCGGATGCGACGGCGCCTTTCAACGCCGCATACGCCGCGGGCCAATACCGGATTCTGCCCGGGAATACCTGGCTCAACGGAAACGAGGCACAGCTCGGGCAGGCGATCCAGGGGATGTTGTTGGGGCAGACCACACAGCAGCAACTGCTCGCTACTTATGACACGTTGGGCCGCAAAGCACTCACCAGCAAGTAAGCACCCATGATCGAAGGCGGGAGGCGAGACAACTCGCCTCCCGCCGGAAAGAGGAACATCGTTGTTCGCGAACCGAAAACTCACCGCCATTGGATTTCTTGCCCCGGCGATTGTCATATATGGGGCGCTAATTATCTATCCCCTGATCCGTGGGGCCTACCTCAGCTTGACGGACTCGCGCGGTGGTCCGGTGGCGAATTTCGTCGGGCTGCAGAACTTTGCGGAGGCACTGACCGACCCCGTTGTGCTAGAAGCGTTCAAAAATACGATCATTTACGCGGTCGTCGTTGTCGTGATTCAGACAGTGTTGGGTGTCGCGCTCGCACGGGCGATATTCAGTCGGCCGAGGTGGCGGCGTGCTCTCAGCATCGTGATGCTGCTGCCGACCCTTGTTGCCCCAGTGCTCGCAGGGTTCATCTTTTCCTACATTTATGCTCCCGATGGGCTTCTCAATCGGACGCTCGATGGGGTCGGCCTGGGCGGGTTGAAACATATTTGGCTCGGTGACCCTTCCACGGCGTTAATGTCGGTCGCGGCAGTGAACGTGTGGATGTTCGCTGGCTACTCCGCGGTGATCTTCCTGGCCGGGTACCTATCGATGCCGGGCGACATCATCGACGCGGCCCAGATGGATGGTGCGGTTGGGTGGAAACGGTTCGCCCTAATTGAATGGCCACTTCTTGCACCATCGCTGACCGTGAACACGACGCTGTCCCTCATCGGCTCGCTTCGGGTCTTCGAATTTCCGCTGGTACTCACCAACGGTGGTCCGGCTAACTCGACTCAGACCCTATCGCTTGTCATATTTCAGAAAGTGTTCTCCGGCGGCAACCAGTTCGCCTACGCCGTCTCGATCTCAGTCCTCTTGTTGTTGGTCGTCGTCATCATCACCGCCAGCATCAACAGGGCCCTCCAGCTTCGCGAAAGGCGGATGTCATGAATCTCGTAGCTCACTCATCGAAGAAGCGCGGGGGCGCTGGGTCGCGGTTGCGCGTTTCTCCCGCGCAAATCCTTTCCAACATCGGGCTGACCTTCGCCATCGTTGCGCTGATGCTTCCGTTCGTTCTGACGTTGTCAGTCGCGTTCAGACCGGCGAAAGACGTCGCATCGAATGCCATCGCCATCCCGACGCATCTGACGTTCTCGAATATCACAGACACTTTCACCAAGCTGGACTACGGCATTAGCGTATTGAACACGGTCATAGTGGTTCTCGGATCCACGGCCCTCACGATCGTGATCGGCGCAATGGCGAGCTATCCGCTCGCGCGCATATCTCGCCCATGGACGAGCGCCGTCTATCGGTCCTTTCTGCTCGGAACATCCATTCCGATTTTCGTGTTGCTCGCCCCTCTGTACTTGCTCATCCGCGACCTGGGACTGCTCAATACCCACCTCGGAGTCGTCTTCATCTACACGGCGTTGAATCTCCCGCTGGCGATCTTCTTCTTCACCAGCTTCTTCCGTCAGATCCCCCTCGAGCTGGAGGAGGCAGCGGCCCTCGACGGGGCGGGGCCCCTGCGCAGTTTCTTCTCGATATTGCTTCCCTTGCTTCGGCCTGTCACAGCGACACTCGCGACCTTCATGACGCTGAACATTTGGAACGACCTTCTGATCCCATTCGTGTTTCTTCAGGACACCGGAAGTCGCACAGTGATGGCAAACGCGTACGCGTTGGTGGATCCGAAATCGGTGGAACCGACTGTTCTCTTCCCAGCAGCGCTCCTCGGGGTTGCCCCCCTTCTCGTGATATTCCTTCTCCTTCAGCGAAACGTCGTTGAGGGATTGACCTCGGGGGCGGTGAAAGCATGATCGCCGAGCAGCTCACCCATGAGGGCACGGTACTCGAGTGGGGCAACGGCCTACTTCGTCTCCGGCTGACTCACGGAATGGATCAACCCGTCGTCCTCGAGGACATCGTGCGGGGCGTCGCCGACGCCCCCACGAGGACGCCGAAGCAATCGCTGGTCGAAATCTTGATCCCCAGTCTCGGGTTGACTGACACCCCCAACCGTATGGACAAGACCGCCCTGGGGGCACGCCTTCGGTACCGAACTCATAGCGAGGAGCGAGACGCGGATACACTCCGTCTGATCGTCGAGCAACATGATGATGTGATCGGGCTGATCGTCGTGACTATCTTCGAAACCGTCGAAGGAGCGGCCGCCTTTCGCACCCGGAGCGTTGTCAGCCTTGAACCAGGGCGACCGGCGATACGAATCGCCGCGGTATCGAGCTTCGCCACCGGCGCGATCCTATCGGATGACTTGACTAGCTTAAAAATTTGGCGTGCCCGGAGCAGTTGGTCGGCGGAGAACCGCTGGGAGGTCGTGCCCCTTCGGGACCCAGCTGCTCAACTCATAGCCCCTCATGACCCTGCCGAATATCGGCGCGGATTCACATCAGCCACCAGCTTCGGGACGTGGTCGTCCGGCTCTTTCGCGCCCGCTGCGGTTGCCGTGAACTCGGTGCGCGCTCTCGCCTGGCAAGTGGATAGCCCCAGCCCGTGGCGATGGGAAGTGGGGGAGCGAGCCTGGGACCGATCGGCGCTTCCGCGATTTATGGAACCTGAACCGATCGGCCAGATCGTGCGCCGGGACATCGACGACGGTGCGTACTTGGTCGTCAGTGGGCCGACTGACGACTTTCATCAATGGACGCATCTGCTGGTACAAGGAGACGCATTCGAGTCGGTCACGGTGAGCGTCGGCGTCGGGCAGAGCGTGGAAGATGCCCTCGCTGGGCTCACTGAAATACGACGCGCCTGGCGCCGAATGCGAGGCGGTGCCCCTGAATATCCGGTTATCTATAACGATTTCATGGGAACTCTCGAGGGAGACCCCACGGAAGAGAAGTTACTCCCTCTCATTGAAAGCGCCGCACGTGTTGGGGCCGACTATTTCTGTATCGACGCCGGATGGGCCGATAACGGAGAGGGTTGGGCTGATTCGGTCGGGGACTGGAACCCTTCCCTCTCCCGCTTTCCGCGCGGGATTTCGACCACCCTGGACGCTATCCGGGCGCGCGGCATGAAACCAGGGCTTTGGTTGGAACCGGAAGTCGTCGGTGAAACGAGTGACGCAGCCATCGAACTTCCCGAGGAGGCTTTTCTCCACCGATTCGGTGGCCGGATCCGCGATCGCGGCCGCTTCTACTTGGATTTCCGGAGTTCCGCCGCTACAAGCCATCTCGACCGGGTCTTGGACCGACTGGTCGTCAAGCTCGGAGTCTGCTTTTTCAAGTTCGATTACAACTCCATGCTCTCTCCTGGGCCCGACGGAGATGGCGGCAGCGCTGGCGGTGGATTATTAGAAAATGCGCGGGCTCACGTAGCTTGGCTCGCCCGGCTTCGGCAGCGCCATCCGGAAGTTCTCATCGAAAACTGCGCCTCGGGCGGGATGAGGTCCGACTTCGGGATACTCGAGAACGTACACATCCAGTCAACGTCGGATCAACCGAATCCACTTCTTTACCCGAGCATTGCGGTGGGCGCTCTGGCGCACATCCTGCCCGAGCAAGCCGGTAATTGGTCATATCCCCAAGCGGATATGACCGACGAGATGATCTGTTTTACGATTGCCAACGGTCTTGCGGGGCGTCTTTATTTGGCTGGGGTGCTGAGTCGAATGGACGACCGGCAGCTGGACCTCGTCGCCGCGGGAGTCTCCGTTCACAAGCGTCTGATCAAAATCCAGTCAAGCTCTATTGTCAGGTATCCGACCGGCATGGCTCGGTGGGGCGAACCACGGACGACCGTCGCTTTCGACAACGCGGAAAGCGGCGAGATCGTCGTCATCGTTTGGCGCCAGAGTGGTGCAGATCCCGCTGTCGTTCTCGAGATCGGAGTCGATGACGGCGCGACCGTCGAGCAGGTTTTCCCGCCGCCGGAAATCGGTCGTCCGTGGACGGTGGAGTTGAAGAACAGGCGGCTTCTCATCACGGGGTCGGGTGATGAGCCTGCTGCGCGGGTTTATCTCGTGACGAAGACGGTCGGCTGATGCCTTACTTGTTCTCGTACTTCACAACTCAGGATGAATCCCTGCACCTTTCCCTCAGCTGGGATGGCATCGTATTCGAGCCCGTCGCAGGCGGCGGTTCTATCGTTAGCAGTCCGATCGGGGAACGGACTCTCCGCGATCCCTTCATCGGGCGCGCATCCGACGGGCTCTTCCACCTCCTAGCCTCGAACGGCTGGGCAAGCACGAGCATCGTCCACGCCACGAGCGCCGACCTTCTCGATTGGGTCGATTTTGAGGCCATCCCTGTGATGTCGAAAATTGCCGGCGCGAAGAACGCCTGGGCGCCTGAGTTCTTCTCTGACCGCGACGGAACGATCAACATCATCTGGTCGTCCTCGGTGGGACCGGAACCCGACGCTGGCGTCGACTGGCTGGCCAGCGAGCAGTACCACTCCATCTGGAGCTGCAAAACGCGCGACTTCCGCTCCTACACCGAATCGACGATCTACCTCGATCCAGGGTTCTCGTTGATCGACGCGACCGTGTTCAAACGACCCGACTCGTCGGGCTTTTTGGTCGCCAAAGATGAAAGTGGAACCAACGAGACACCCCAAGTCCGAAAAGATCTCCTCATCTGGGCACTGAGCCCAGATGGACGGCCGGAAGGAACCGGCGTGCGCTTTGGAAGCCCGTCATTTGTCGAAGGCCCCACGGTTTTTGAAAGCGGTGGCCGTCTCGTCATGCTGTTCGACCCATTCCTCGAGGACGGCTATCAAGCAATGACTTCCGTGGACGGGTGGGATTGGGCGGCTGCCCGGCTGGAGTTACCACGGGACGCACGCCACGGATCCGTGACGGTGATTTCTAACGCCGAGGCGGCTCGGCTTCATTCAATGAACGAAAGGTAGATAGGTCTGCTGCACGGTTAGGTGACATCTGAGTTGGCTTGCCTTGCGGGGTGGCCTGAAAGGATGTTGTTGTGCCTAAGCCTTATCCGAAAGAGTTCCGTGAAGATGTTGTCGCTGTCGCGCGTGGCCGTTGGCGCGTCGCCTCATCGGGTAGCGCTGTTCTGATAACCCGGTAGCGCTCTTCTGCCTAAGTGGTAGCGGCCCGGAC
>NZ_JASJVF010000017.1:0-27508 GCF_035019805.1 Cryobacterium sp. 10I1 | reverse complement strand
CCGCCCTTGTTCCCGACCGTTGGGGCCGCCCTGGCAGCGGGGGAGATCGGGGTGGAGACGGCGGAGTTGATCGTGGCGGGGTTGCAGGTGATCAGTCACCGGGTGGCGCCGGATGACCTGTTGACGGCGGAGCGGGCCTTGGTTGCCTCGGCGGCGGGCCTGATCACCCGGGAGACGGAGGATTTGGCCGGGGCCGGTGTGCCGGTGACGACGGACTTGATCCGGGGCATGGTCGCGCAGTGGCAGGCGGCCCTGGACCCCGACGGGGTCCTCCCGACCGAGGACCTGTTCGAGGCGAAGTCGAACATCGGCTTCGGCCAACTCAAGAACGGGCTCTACCCCGTCAAGGGCGGGGTGACACCGGAACTCTACGGGGTGATGAACACCCTCTTCGACACCTTCCTCAGCTTCCACGCCCGCCCGGCGTTCCCCACCGCCGAGGAACAGGCGCTCATGGACTCCGGGCAGATGATCCCCGGCGCCGAATCAGCGGGTACCGACGCGGGCACGGGCCCGGATCTGGACGTGATCGAGGCAGAGCTCCGGGAGCGCCGGGCGGATACCCGCACGGGCGGGGAGAAACGCGCCGACATCCTCCGGGCGTTGTTCGAACACGCCGCCCGCGACACGGACACCCCGTCGATGGGCGGGTCGGCGCCGACGGTGATGGTGCACGTGAACGCCGCCGACCTCGCCTCCGGGGTCGGGGTCGGGTGGATCGACGGGGTCGAAGCCCCCGTGTCTTTGAAGACGGTGCATCAGCGCATCTGCGACGGCGGCTTCCAAGGCGTGTTGTTCGGGGCGAACAACGAAGTGCTCAAGCTCGGGCCGGAACGACGGTACTTCAACCGGGCCCAGCGCCGGGCGATCACCGCCCGGGACGGCGGCTGCATCATCCCCGGGTGCAAAGCCCCGGCGCACTGGGCCGAAGTACACCACGTGAAGCCCTGGGCCCAGGACGGCCCGACGACCGTCGACAACGGGGTCTTACTCTGCTGGTTCCATCACCACAGCATCGACACCTCCGGGTGGGAGATCCGCATGGTGAAGGGCTCACCACAAGTCCGGGCCCCCGGACTCATCGACCCGCAACGGCTCTGGCGGCCACCGAACAGGCACCGCGCCCACCAAGTCCTCACCGGACCACCCAACCGCCCATGACCAGTGACCCGGGCAACGAGTCGCCTCCGCTTCTCGTTCCGCGACACGGGCGGTGTGCCGGCGCTCGGTTAGACTCACGGGGTGTCGACGACCCCCGAACCGATCAACCGCGTCACGGTTGAAGAACGCCTGTTCAGCCTCGTGCTGGCCCTGATAGCGACCGAGATCGGCCTCACGAAGGCCGACATCCTCTCGACCGTTCAGGGCTACCGGCAGCGCTACGTGCACAGCGGCGACAATGCGAGCCTGGAACGGCAGTTCGAGCGGGACAAGGACGACATCCGCGAACTCGGAATCCCGCTCGAGACCGTCGAACAGCCCGACGATCCCGGCAATAACCGGTACCTGCGCTACCGGATCCCCAAGGGGCTCTACGAACTTCCGACCGACGTGTCCTTCTCCGGTGACGAACTGATGCTGCTCAAGCTCGCCGCGACCGTGTGGCGCGAGGGATCGCTCTCGGCGGAGTCCCGGCGCGCCCTGACCAAGCTCAACGCGCTCGGCGGAGCGGACGGCGACCCCGTGCTCGGGTACGCCCCGACCCTCCGGGTCCGCGACGCGTCCTTCGAACCGCTCAGCAAGGCCATGGACCGCGCGCACGTGGTCTCCTTCCTCTACCTCAAGCCCGGCGAGGCGGCGCCCCGGCGCCGTCAGGTGGCGCCGCGCGCCGTCGTCCAGCACGAAAGCCGTTGGCACCTGTTCGGTACCGACCTCGACGCCGGGGCGACCCGCACGTTCCTGCTGTCCCGCATCGTCGGACCGGTCGTGGTCGTCCCCGACCTGGTCGCACCCGAATCCGGGCCGGACGCCGGCCAGACCGCCCTCGCCGAACTCGATGCGCTCTCCGCGGCCAACGTCGCTGAGATCGAGGTCCTCCCGGGCAGCGATGCCGCGGTGCGTCTCGGCAAACGGGCGGCGGATGCCTCCGGCGGCGCCCAGCCGATCGCGGCACTCGTCCTGCACTACACGGACCTCAACATCCTCGCGGACGAGCTTTCCGGGTTCGGTCCCGAGGTCCTCGTGCTCTCCCCGCCGGCCCTCCGGGACGCCGTGCTCGACCGGCTGGTGCGCGTCCGCGACGCCCATGAGCCGCTCGAGGTGCGTTCATGACCCCCCGCGTGCCCCTCGGCGCCCCCGACAAGCTCACGTTCCTGCTCTCGCTCGTTCCCTATCTCATCGACCACGACGGCATCAGCGTCACGGACGTCGCCGCTCACTTCGGCGTCGCGCCAGAGCGGGTGCGCGACGCGGTCACCCTCATCGCCGTTTCCGGGGTGCCCGGAGACACGAGCCAGTACCTGCCAGGGGATCTCTTCGACATCGAGTGGGGCCAGTTCGAGGCCGACGACACGATCGTGCTGACCCACCTCGTGGCGATCGAGGACTCGCCACGGTTCTCCGCCCGCGAGGCCGCCGCGCTCATCGCAGGGCTGCAATACCTCTCCTCGCTTCCCGAGAACGCCGACCGGGATGCGATCGCATCCTTGATGGCCAAGCTCAGCCGGAGCGCCACCGCCGCGCCGAGCCAGCTCGCCGTATCCGCTCGTACCTCGGGAGACGCCATCTCCCTCATCCAGTCCGCACTGCGCTCCGGCGTCCAGGTCAGGTTCGACTACCTGAACGCCCGCGGCGGGCAGGAAGAACGCTACGTCGACCCGCTCCGCGTCGAATCCGTCGACCGGGACTGGTACCTGCGCGGCTGGTGCCACCTGCGCGGAGCCGTCCGGACGTTCCGGCTCGACCGGATGAGCGCCCTCACCGTCACCGATCGCCCCGTGACGAGCCGCACCGAGGAACTCGTGCTGCCGGAGACCCTGTTCCAGGGCTCCGAATCCGACCTGGACGTCGTCGTGGAGCTCGCTGCCGGTGCGCTGCCGCTCCTGGGCGACTACCTCTCCGGCCGCCCGGTCCAGCACCTCGCGGGTGACCGGGTCAGGGCGACCCTGCGTGTCTCGCACTACCACGCACTCAAACGCCTCGTCGCGGGTCTCTCCGGGGTCGTGACCGTCGTCGAGCCCGCCGCCGCTCGCGAGATCGTGCGCGCGTGGGCGGATGCCGGCGCGGCACGGTATTCGGAGCCTGCGGCACCCAGTGCACCGGCAGGGCCGGGGGAGTAGCCGATGCCGTGGTGGAGTTGGCTCCTGATCTGGACCGGCCTGGTGCTCGTCCTCCTCGGCATGCTGGCCTGGTTCGCCGTCATGCTCTTCCGGAAGCTGATGGCGCTCGCGGATGCAGTCGGCGCGCTCGGTGACCTCGTCGGGGAACTCGACACGGACCCGGCCGAGGAGACACGGCCGCCGCGGCGTCCTGCGATCTTCGCGGACGTGAACGAACTCGCCCTGACCGTCGACCTGCACCGCACCGCGCGTGAACGCTCCAGGCAGGAACGGCGCGATCGTCGGATCGCCAGAGGTAAGCTGTTGCAACACGGCCCGATCGTTAGACCAGACCCACCGATGAAGAGGACACGCCCTCATGCTTAACAACCTGACCGGATGGCACTTCCTGATCATCCTTGTCATCGTTCTGCTGCTCTTCGGTGCGCCCAAGCTTCCCGCACTCGCGCGCAGCCTCGGCCAGTCGATGAAGATCTTCAAGAGTGAGATCCGCAGCGATGAGCCCGCTGAGACGAAGAGCGCACCGGGGACGGACTCCGCCCCGGGAGCCGACGCGCCCGATCCGACGACAAAGCCGTAACCTCCGTGCCTGGGCGCACTCCTCGGCGCACGAACTCCGACGGGAAGATGTCCCTCGGACAGCATCTGCTCGAGCTGCGGAAACGCCTCTTCCTCGCGGCAGCCGGAATACTCGTCGGCGCCGTGATCGGCTATTTCCTGTCCGATTTCGTGTGGAACGCCCTCAGGGAGCCGATTTACACGATCGCGTCGGCACAGGGGCGCAGCGCGCAGCTGAACTACCCGGACATCACGAGCGCCTTCGACCTCAAGCTCAAGATCTCCGTCTACGTCGGAATCGTCATCTCGAGCCCGATGTGGCTGTACCAGGTCTTCGCGTTCCTGATGCCCGGACTGACCCGAACCGAGAAGCGTTACACCTTCGGCTTCTTCTTCACCGCGGTGCCGCTGTTCCTGGCGGGCTGTGCCGCCGGCTTCTACGTCCTGCCGCACGTCGTTGAACTCATGACGGGCTTCGCACCGTCACAGGACGCCGCGCTCATCACCGCTCAGAGCTATTTCGATTTCGTGCTGAAACTCGTCGTCGCGATCGGGATCGCATTTGTGCTGCCCGTCTTCATCGTGCTGCTGAACTTCGCCGGGGTGATCAGTGCGCAGTCGATCATCAAGTCCTGGCGGGTCGCCATCCTCGTGATCATCCTTTTCACCGCGATCGCGACCCCCGCCGCTGACGTCGTGTCGATGTTCCTCCTCGCCATCCCCATGGTGGTGCTGTACTTCGCCGCGTACGGGGTGGCCGTGCTGCACGACCGGCGTGCCGCCCGGCGCGCCCTCGCATTCGAACAGGAGCTGGCGCTCTAGGCGTCGACCATGACCTCTCTCCAGACCCCGGCCGAGCCGACGCCGGCCGAGCGCTTCGCAGCGGCCCGAGACCGGGCGAGCCGCCCCAGGCTCTCAGCTTTCCGAGCCGGCCTCCGGTTCGACCTCGACCCGTTCCAGATCGCCGCCTGCGCCTCCCTCGAGGACGGCAACAGCGTCCTCGTGGCGGCACCGACCGGAGCGGGCAAGACCCTGATCGCGGAGTTCGCGATCTACCTGGCGATGAAGCAGTCGACCAAAAAGGTCTTCTACACCGCCCCGATGAAGGCGCTCAGCAACCAGAAGTTCCAGGAGCTCGTCGCCGAGTACGGGGCGGACGAAGTCGGCCTCCTCACCGGAGACACCAACGTGAACCCGCAGGCCCGGATCGTCGTCATGACGACCGAGGTGCTGCGCAACATGCTCTACGCGGACTCCGACCTGCTCACCAACCTCGCCTTCGTGGTGCTCGACGAAGTGCACTTCCTCGCCGACCGGTTCCGCGGCGCCGTCTGGGAAGAGGTCATCATCCACCTGCCCCAGAACGTGCGGATGGTGTCGCTGAGTGCGACCGTGTCCAACGCGGAGGAGTTCGGCGACTGGCTGCAGGCCGTCCGCGGCGAGACCGACGTCATCGTCTCCGAGGAACGGCCCGTGCCGCTCGAGCAGCACGTGCTCGTCAAGAGCAAGATGCTCGACCTGTTCGACGCTGCGGGTGCCGCGGGAACCCACCGGGTGAACCCGGAACTGGTCCGCCTCGCCCAGGGCGCGGGCCGCGGGGTCTCCGTCCGCCAGGATGGCAGGCACGGGGGCAACCGCGGCCGCGCGCAGCCCCCGCGTTCGACCTTCGAACCGGGCAGGATGGACCGAGCCGAGATCGTCCGGCTCCTCGGCGGCAAGCATCTGCTCCCCGCCATCTTCTTCATCTTCAGCAGGGTCGGCTGCGACCAGGCGGTCAACCAGGTCCTGCGGGCAGGCGTCCGCCTGACCGATGCCGCGGAACGGGCCGAGATCCGTGCGATCGTCGACGAACGCTGCCGCACCCTGCTCGACGAGGACCTCGGCGTGCTCGGCTACTTCGAATGGCTCGACGGTCTCGAACGCGGCGTCGCCGCCCACCATGCCGGCATGCTCCCCGCCTTCAAGGAGGTCGTCGAGGAACTCTTCCAGAAGAAGCTCGTCAAAGCGGTCTTCGCGACGGAGACCCTCGCCCTCGGGATCAACATGCCCGCGCGAACCGTCGTCCTCGACAAGCTCGAGAAGTTCAACGGCGAGGCCCGGGTCCCGATCACGCCGGGGGAGTACACCCAGCTCACCGGCCGCGCCGGCCGCCGCGGCATCGACGTCGAAGGCCACTCGGTCATCCAGTGGGCCTCAGGACTCGACCCGCAGACCGTCGCATCGCTCGCCTCCCGGCGCACGTACCCGCTCAATTCGAGCTTCAAGCCGACCTACAACATGGCCGTGAACCTGATCGACCAGTTCGGCCGTGACCGCACCCGCACGGTCCTGGAATCCTCATTCGCCCAGTTCCAGGCCGACAGGGCTGTCGTCGACATGGCGAGGGCCGTCCGCCAGCAGGAGGAATCCCTCACGGGCTTCGCCGCCTCGATGGTCTGCCACCTCGGAGACTTCACCGAGTACTCGGCGATCCGCCGCCGGCTCACCGAGGTCGAACGCGAGACGCTCACGGGGGAGACCGGCGCCCGCGCGGCGAAGGAACGCCGCCAGCGCGAGCTCGCGAGCCTCCGGAAGCGGCTGCGCGCGCATCCGTGCCACAACTGCCCCGAGCGCGAGTCGCACGCCCGCTGGGCGCAGCGGTGGTGGAAACTGCGTCGCGAAACGGATGCCCTCACCAAGCAGATCACGACCCGCACGGGAGCCGTCGCCCGCGTCTTCGACCGCGTCACCGAGGTCCTCCTCGGTTACGGCTACCTGCTCGAAGACCGGGACGGTGCGGTGACCCTGAGCGAGAGCGGCCTCATCCTCCGGCGGATCTATGCCGACAGGGACCTGCTCGTCGCCGAGTCCCTGCGCCGCGGCTTGTGGAACGACCTCGACCCGGCCGGACTCGCGGCGATGGCCTGCGCCCTCGTGTTCGAACCGAGACGCGAAGAGGGACTGATCGACGAGCGCTACCTGCCGCGGGGCCCGTTCCGCGCAGCCCTGCACGACACCCAGGAGCTCTGGAGCCGCCTCGACGACCTCGAACGGGACCACCAGCTGCCTGGCAGTAACCCGCTCGCGGTCGGGCTCAGCCTTGCCATGTGGAAATGGGCCCGTGACGGCTCGCTCATCGACGTCCTCGACGAGGCCGAAATGGCCGCGGGGGACTTCGTGCGCTGGACCAAGCAGACCATCGACCTCCTTGATCAGCTGTCCGTCGTCGCCGATGCCCCGGTCGGCGCGACAGCCCGGATCGCGCTCGATGCCATTCGACGCGGCATCGTCGCATACTCGTCGTTCGCCTAGGCCGTGCAGATGAGTGTCGTGCAGGCGGGTGTCGTGCCGGTGAGTGTCGTGCCGGTGAGTGTCGCCCCGGTGAAGCGTGTCGACGTACAGGTGAACCGCGTCGGGAGGTCCGCGGACCGCGGGGACTTCCGCCTGCCGCTCCCGGCCGCCCTGGTGCTGGCAGCGGGCGCGGGCGCCATCCTCGACGGCGGGTTCCCCGACCGCTCCTGGTGGATCCTCGCTCCGGTCGGCGTACTGCTGATGTTCCTCGCCCTGCTCGGCCGCCGGCCGGGACCGGCGCTTCTGGTCGGCATGGTCGCCGGACTGTCCTTCTGGCTGATCCACATCAGCTGGATCACCCTCTACCTCGGCCCGGTGCCCTGGCTCGCCCTCGGCGGACTCGAGGCGATCTTCTTCGGCGTCGGGCTGTGGCTCATCGCCGTGGTCCTCAACCGCGGACCGCTGGCCTGGCCGACCCGATGGGGACGCCTGGGCATGGTTCCGCTGGTCGTGGCCGGCCTCTGGACGGCGCGTGAGGCGATTTCCGCGGTCTGGCCGTACGGCGGCTTCGCCTGGGGCCGCGTGGCGATCTCGCAGTCGGAGAGTCCGTTTGCCGGCCTCGTCGCCTGGGTCGGGATGTCCGGGCTCACCTTCCTGATCGTCTGGCTGAGTGCCCTCGCGCTGCAGCTGCTGCGTGAGGTGGGCTGGGGCGTGCTGGCCAGGTGGACCGTGCTCACGGCATCCGTCGCCCTGCTCCTCCTCGTGCCGGCGGTGTCCATCGCCCAGTCGGGGGAGGCCAGGATCGCCGCCGTCCAGGGCGCTTCCGATGCCGGGCTCTTTGCGCGGTATTCGCCGGGGCAGATCCTCGCCGACCACACCTCAGCCACCCTCCCGCTCGTCGGGCAGCCGGTCGACTTCGTCGTGTGGCCGGAGAACGGCAGTGACATCGACCCGACCCGGTCGCAGGACGCCGCCGACGTCCTCGACTACGTCAGCCGCGCGATGGTGGCCCCGCTCATCACGGGAACGATCACGTACCGGGACGGCAAGTACTACAACACGAGCCTGCTCTGGAAGGCGGGGGAGGGCGTCACAGCGCTCTACGACAAGGTCCACCCGGTACCGTTCGCAGAATACATGCCTGATCGGGCATTTTGGCGCCCCTTTGCCCCGGAGTTGATCGACCTGATCTCGCGGGACTACCAGCTCGGCACCCAGCCGAACGTCTTCGACGTCAACGGGATCCTGGCCGGCATCGCGATCTGCTTCGACATCGCAGACGACCAGCTGGTTCACCAGATGATCGACTCCGGGGCCACGGTCATCCTGGCGCAGACCAACAACGCCGACTTCGGGCACACGGACGAGAGCGTCCAGCAGCTCGCGATCGCCCGTCTGCGCGCAATCGAGGCCGGGCGGACCGTCGTCAATATTTCGACGGTCGGGTCGAGCGCCATCATCGCGCCCGACGGCCACACGATGGACAGCCTGCCGACGTGGGTGCCAGGGGCCATGGTGCAGACCGTTCCGCTCAGCACGACGCTGACCCCCGCGATGGTTGCCGGTCGGGGCATCGAGTGGCTTGTCTCCGGGCTCGGACTCGCGGGGCTCGTCTTCTGCCTGTTCTTCGCGCCGTCCGCCCGGAGCGATGCGCGCCGGCGTGCAGAGGTGGCATCGATCCGGCCGGTTAACGCAGAACGCACCCGACGGAATCGGGTGCGTGCGTAGTGTCTGCTCGGTGTCAGGCGCCGATCTTCTGCTGGCCGCGACGTGCGCGGAGGAACGCGAGGCGCTCCTGCAACAGTTCCTCGAGCTCGGGACGGGTGCGACGTTCCAGGAGCATGTCCCAGTGTGTGCGCGGTACCTTCTCGGCCGAGTGATCGACGATGACGGGCTTGGAATCGACGAGCCGGGTGGCCGTCTGGGAACAGAACCGGCATTCCCACTCGTCGGGGGCCTCCGCCTCCGCCGAAAAGATCATCACCGTCTCTCGTGAGCACGTTGCACACAGGTATGTGTGACTAACTCGTGGTGAAAAGGTTACGCCCTCTTCGCTTTGAAGGCTTTGTGCGCCCAACCTCATGCCACGCAAACTGCGATCCGCCATTGTGTGGTCTCCTCTCGCGATGCAACTCTCAGTTATAAACCGTCAAGCTGGGCGTTATCTTTCCGTTATGCCCCTACTCGGTGATAACTCTCAGTTTCGGAAGTGGGATTTATGGCATGCCGGGCGTGTCGCGGGCTGTTCCGCGGTCGGTTCCACGGTCGGATCTGCGGTCCACGAGCGCGGCGGCGAGGTCTGGTCGGTCGGTGACAAGGCCGTCGACACCGGTGTCCAGCAGTCGTTCCATGGCGGCGGGGTCGTTGACCGTCCAGACGTGAACCTCGACGCCCGCCGAGTGGATGGCCCTTACGAAGTGGGGTGTCACCACTCGCAGCACTGATGCCGTCTCCGGAACCTGGACCGCAACGCATCCGTTGAGAACGCGTCGCAGCAGCGCCCTGTTCCCGAGCCGCGCGGCGACAACGGACTGAGCCACAACCGGCGCGGACGCGCTCGACGCGACTCCGGGAAGGAGCCGGAGCGTCTTCCTGCGTCGTTCCTCGGAGAACGAGGTCACCAGGACCCGCCCGGTCGCTCCCGCCGCAAGAACGGCGGCCGCCGTCGCGGCAATGGCGCCCTCGGATTTCACGTCGAGGTTGAACAGCGCCTCCGGGAAGGCCTCGAGGGCTTCCGTCAGTGAGGAGAAGGACTGGCCGTAGCCGAGGTCGATCCGCTGCAGTTCGGCGATACGCAGCTCCTCGAGCGGGATGTCCAACTCGGGCAGTGCCAGACTCGCGTCATGACTGAGCACGGCGACCCCGTCACGGGAGGCGTGCACGTCGGTCTCCAGGTGGGTCGCGCCGTGCTCGAGCGCGTGCCGGAAGGCGAGGACCGTGTTCTCGGGGGCGTTCAGTGCGAGGCCGCGGTGCGCGAAAATGCGCGGGGGCGACCCGGCCAGGAATGCAGGGGGGCCGCCCGAAACCACGGGGCTACCCCTCTGCGGCGTGTGAGCCGGCCGGCGCGTCGGCGGGAATCTCCACGGACGGCCCGGCGGACGCGGCAGCCGGGGGAGCGGCGGCCGGGGAGGTGGAGGAACCGGCGACGGGCCGCTCTCCGAAAGCGCGGCCGATGCCCTTCATCGCCTCGGTGAGTTCGCTCGGCACGATCCACAGCTTGTTCGCACTGCCCTCTGCGAGCTTCGGCAGGGTCATCAGGTACTGGTAGGCGAGGAGTTTCGGGTCGGGGTCGCCTTCGTGGATCGCCCGGAACACGGTCGTGATGGCCTCGGCCTCACCCTGGGCCCGCAGCACAGCCGCCTTCGCGTC
The DNA here is from genome assembly GCF_035019805.1 of Cryobacterium sp. 10I1. NCBI lineage: Bacteria > Bacillati > Actinomycetota > Actinomycetes > Micrococcales > Microbacteriaceae > Cryobacterium > Cryobacterium sp. 10I1. The sequence continues at coordinate 17,033 of NZ_JASJVF010000017.1, read as the reverse complement.
GCCCTCCGCGGAGAGGATGGCCGCCTGTCGGGCGCCCTCCGCCGTGAGGATGGCGGACTGCTTGGTGCCCTCTGCGGTCAGGATCAGCGCGCGACGGTCACGCTCGGCGCGCATCTGCTTCTCCATCGAGTCCTGGATGGAGTGCGGCGGATCGATGGCCTTGAGCTCGACTCTGCCGACCCGGATGCCCCACTTGCCCGTTGCTTCGTCGAGAACGATGCGGAGCTGGCCGTTGATGTTGTCACGGCTCGTAAGCGCTTCCTCGAGGTTCAGCCCGCCGACGACGTTACGGAGGGTCGTCGTCGTGAGCAGTTCGACCGCGCCCAGGTAGTTGGCGATCTCATAGGTCGCTGCCCGGGCATCCGTCACCTGGAAGTACACGACCGTGTCGATCGACACGACGAGGTTGTCCTCGGTGATCACCGGCTGGGGCGGGAAGGACACGACCTGCTCGCGCAGGTCGATGAGGGGACGCAGCCTGTCGACGAACGGGATCAGGATGTTGAGGCCGGGCATGAGCGTCTTGTGGTACCTGCCCAGCCTTTCCACGACCCCGGCCCTGGCCTGGGGAATGATGCGGATGGATTTCGCGAGGGTGACGATCACGAAGATGACCAGCGCCGCGACGAAGGCCACAACGATCACCTGCACGACGACCTGGGTCGGATCATTCATGAAATGTTCCTTTCTGCGGGGATGACCACTGCGGTCGCCCCGTCGATGGCGATGACGATGACGCGTTCGCCCGGCGTAAAAACGGCCGGCTCGACGAGGGGGGAGAAGCGCGCGGTCCAGGTCTCACCGTTCGCGAGGCGCACCTGGGCGAGGGCGCCGGTCGAGCTCACGATGTGACCGTCCTGGCCGAGGAGGGCGTCGACGTTGCTGAGGGTCGGGTCGCCACCTCGTTTGAGCACCCGGAGCAGGGGCGGGCGGATGCCGAGCAGCAGCACCATGGACAGGAGCGCCGCGATCACGAGCTGGCCCCACCACGGCACACCGAACAGGCCGGAAATCAGGCCGCCGAGACTGCCAAGGGAAATCATCAGGAACGTGAGGTCAAGAGTGACCATCTCGATCGTGATGAAGATCAATATGAGCACTAGCCAGACAACCCACACGTAATTCGCAGCGAATACGTCCATAGTGACCCTCCCCATTGTGTTCCCCTTCTCAAACTAGCAGGTGTGCCGACAAGGGCGGGGTCGGGGTTCTTGGTAAGGTCTTCTGCTAGACCCAGTTCGTTATTTGAGGAGTTCGTGTGACCAACCCACTTGCCGCAGGTTCACTGAACGGACAGCGTGTCCTCGTCACCGGCTCTTCCCGGGGCGTGGGAGCCGCGACCGTCGGAATCTTCGCGGAGGCCGGAGCGAGCGTCGTCATCAACTTCCGCAACAAGGAGGCGCGGGCGATCAAAGTCGCCGACGCCATCCGCGCGGCCGGCGGAACGGCCATTACCGCGGGCGCCGACCTCACCGATGAGGCCTCGGTCGCAGCCATGATCGAAACGATCCGCGCGGAATACGGCGGACTCGACATCCTCGTGATGAATGCCTCAGGCGGCATGGAAACCGGGATGGCCCCCGACTACGCGATGAAGCTCAACCGGGATGCCCAGCTCAACCTGCTCGCGGTCGCTCGCCCCCTGCTGGGCGCCGGCGCCAGGGTCGTGTTCGTCACGAGCCACCAGGCGCACTTCTTCGAGACAGCCCCGACCATGCCGGAGTACGTACCGGTCGCGCGGAGCAAGCGTGCGGGTGAGGACGCGCTGCGCGCGCTCATCCCCGAACTCGACTCCGAAGGCATCGGTTTCGTCGTGGTCTCCGGAGACATTATCGAGGGCACCGTCACCGCGACGCTCCTCGAGCGTTCGAGCCCCGGAACGATGAGCGCCCGCAAGGTCGCCGCAGGTCGCCTGTACAACGTGAGCGAATTCGCCGCAGAGGTGGCCCTGGCCGCCGTCGAGCCGGTTCCCGCGGGCAACACCCGGTACGTCGGCGACACCACCGACATGGTCACCGACTAGCGAGGTCAGTCTGTGACGCTGGTGCGCGCGCCGCGTCCGAGCGTGAACGACACAACCAGCTGGACCAGGCCGGACACGATCAGGAACACCCCGCCGACGATGACGAGCACGCCGAGCGAGTTCACGGGGGAGAGCAGCACCACGATTCCGGCCACGATGCTGATCACAGCGAAGAGGATGCCGAACCACCTGCTCGAGTCCGAGGCCGTTTCGACGAGCGCCGCAACACCCTCGATCAGCCACGAGATCCCGATGACCATGCCGAGCACGGCGATCGTCCCGATCGGATTGCGGATCGCGATGACACCGGCGACGAGCAGCAGCACACCGAGCAGGATGTTCAGCACCCGGACGCCTGCGCCGCCGCCGGCCATGACGATGCCGCGCACGATCCGGACGATTCCGCCGATCAGGAAGTAGAGGCCGAAGAGGACGGCCACGATGGTGAGCGTCGCTCCCGGCCAGACCAGGATCATCACGCCGAGCACGATGGCGACGACCCCGCCGACGGCCATGGCGGTTCGCATCGTGGTCAGTTCGGGCTTGCTCAGGCGGCTCGTGTCCACCGTGAGATCGAATTCGGTGACGGGATGAGACATGACTGCGCTCCTCGGACTCGAAATACCACTGGGGACGCCTGGGCGTCTGGTTCGGTCACCCAGACTGTAGCGAGGAGGGCCCCTGGCGCGCAATGGTCGCCGGGGGAGTTCACCCCGCTCGCGCATTGCGCGATGCTGGTTGAATGGAGCCATGATGAGTCTTCCTCCGCACGCCGCCGACATCCACGATCTGATTCGGGTTCAGGGCGCGAGGGAGAACAACCTCAAGAACGTCACCATCGACATCCCGAAACGTCGCCTGACGGTGTTCACCGGCGTCTCCGGTTCGGGAAAGAGTTCCCTCGTGTTCAGTACGATCGCCGCAGAGTCCCAGCGGATGATCAACGAGACGTACAGCGCCTTCCTGCAGGGCTTCATGCCGACCCTCGCGCGGCCGGATGTGGACGTGCTCGAGGGGCTCACGACCGCGATCATCGTCGACCAGGAGCGCATGGGCGCCAATTCCCGGTCAACGGTCGGAACCGCGACCGACGCGAACGCGCTGCTGCGCATCCTCTTCAGCCGGCTGGGGCAGCCGCATATCGGCTCGCCGCAGGCGTACTCCTTCAACGTCGCCTCGATCAGCGGAGCGGGAGCGGTCACGCTCGAACGGGCGGGCAAGACCGTGAAGGAACGACGCAGTTTCACGATCACCGGCGGCATGTGCCCCCGGTGCGAGGGCATGGGCACGGTCAACGACATCGACCTCACCCAGCTCTATGATTCCGCCAAATCGCTCAACGAGGGTGCGCTCACGATTCCCGGCTACACCCCGGACGGCTGGGGCGTGCGGATCTTCACGGGGTCGGGCTTCCTCGACGCGGACAAGCCGATCCGCGACTACAGCGCGCAGGAGCTCGAGGACTTCCTGTACCGGGAACCGACCAAGGTGAAGGTGGGGGACATCAACATGACCTACGAGGGTCTGGTCCCCAAGGTCCAGAAGGCCTTCCTCTCCAAAGACCGCGAGGCGATGCAGCCGCACATCCGCGTGTTCGTGGACCGCGCGGTCACGTTCACGACCTGCCCGGAGTGCCGGGGGACCCGCCTCAGTGCGGCCGCGCGGTCCTCGAAGGTCGCAGGCATCAGTATCGCGGATGCCTGCTCCCTGCAGATCAGCGACCTGGCCGGGTGGGTTCGCGCTCTCGACGAACCCTCCGTGTTGCCGCTCCTGACCGCGCTGCGCCAGCTCCTCGATTCCTTCGTCGAGATCGGACTGGGCTATCTCTCCCTTGACCGGCCGGCCGGCACCCTCTCCGGCGGTGAAGCCCAGCGCACCAAGATGATCCGGCACCTGGGATCCTCGCTGACCGACGTGACCTACGTCTTCGACGAACCCACCATCGGGCTGCACCCCCATGACATCGAACGGATGAACACCTTGCTGCTGCAGCTGCGGGACAAGGGGAACACGGTGCTCGTCGTCGAGCACAAGCCGGAGACGATCGTGATCGCCGACCACGTCGTCGACCTCGGCCCTGGCGCGGGAACGGCCGGCGGCACGGTCTGCTTCGAGGGCACCGTCGAGGAACTCCGATCCAGCGGCACCCTGACCGGTCGTCATTTCGACGACCGCTCCGCCCTCAAGAACACCGTGCGCACGCCCAGGGGGGCGCTCGAGATCCGCGGCGCAACGAGGAACAACCTGCAGGGCGTCGACGTCGACATCCCGCTCGGCGTGCTCGTCGTGCTGACCGGGGTGGCCGGGTCGGGAAAGAGTTCGCTCGTGCACGGTTCCATCCCGGCAGGCGCGGATGTGGTGTCGATCGACCAGGGTGGCATCCGGGGTTCCCGACGCAGCAACCCGGCGACGTACACCGGAATGCTCGAGCCGATCCGCAAGGCCTTCGCCAAAGCCAACGGGGTCAAGCCTGCGCTGTTCAGTTCCAACTCCGAGGGCGCCTGCGCCAATTGCAACGGGGCAGGCGTCATCTACACCGACCTCGGCGTGATGGCCACCGTCGCGACGACCTGCGAGGTCTGCGAGGGCAAGCGGTTCGAGGCATCCGTGCTCGACTACCACCTCGGCGGGCGCGACATCAGCGAGGTCCTTGCCATGTCGGTCACCGAGGCCGAAAGTTTCTTCGGTTCGGGGGAGGCGCGCACGCCCGCCGCTCACTCGATCCTCGTCCGGCTGGCCGATGTCGGACTCGGCTATCTCGGCCTGGGACAGCCGCTGACGACCCTGTCCGGGGGCGAACGACAGCGGCTCAAGCTCGCGAGCCAGATGGCAGAGAAAGGCGACATCTACGTCCTGGACGAACCGACCACCGGCCTCCACCTCGCCGACGTCGAGCAGCTTCTCGGCCTGCTCGACAGGCTGGTCGACTCCGGCAAGTCCGTGATCGTCGTCGAACACCACCAGGCGGTCATGGCACACGCCGACTGGATCATCGACCTCGGCCCCGGTGCGGGCCACGACGGCGGACGGATCGTCTTCGAAGGAACGCCCGCCGATCTCGTCGCCGCCCGGTCGACCCTCACCGGCCAGTTCCTCGCTGCGTACGTCGGCGCCTGACCGGGCCGCCCGGCTCCGGTGGCCGTCAGACAGAATCCGACGCGATAACGCCGACAAAACAACGACGACGAAACAACGACGACACGGCTCAGATTACAGGCATCCGGTAATGACCGATAATGCACATTATGTCAGTTGGCAGGGCGAATGGGTAGGCTGATGCGATCCGGCCCGTTCAGGCCGGAGGCTCCCAGAGCTCGATCGGAAGCCCCTCGGGATCGTGGATGCGGGCGAAGCGGCCGTAGTCGGTCGTATCCCACTCTGGGCGACGCTCGACGTGGACTCCCGCCGCCGTGAGCCGTGCGGTGAGCGCGTCGAGGTCCGTCACACGGAGGTTGAGCATGAACGAGTGCTTCTCTGAGAAATAGTCGCTTTCGGAGGGGAACGGCGCGAACACGGTCGGGCCTGCCTGCTGCTGCCAGACGCCGGCCTGGCCCGCTTCGATACCGAGGTGCTCCCGGTACCAGGCCGCCCGGGTGTCCGGATCATTGCTGCGGAAGAAGAGCCCGCCGATACCCGTCACTGCCATGGTTGGCTCCCCTACCCGGTTCCACGGATGAGCTGGGTCAGGAGTGTCGCAGCAACCTCGTTGCCCTCGTCGGCGAGACGGCTGAGTTCGTCGATGTCCTCCCGCGCCGCGGCGAACTGGGCCAGCTTGTCTGCCGCCAGTTCGTTTCCCGCGCCGACCAGACGGCGCAACTCGTCGATGTCGCCGCGCTCCCCCGCGAGCTGCGCGAGCTTCTCGCCGGCGAGTTCGTTGCCGGAATCCACTAGCTCGCGCAGTTCGGCCAGGTCGCCGCGAGTCGCCGCGAGTTCGGCGAGCCGGTTCGCGGCCTCTTCGTTGCCCTCCGCGGCCAGGCGGCGGAGGGTGGCCAGATCCATTGCGCTCATGCTGCCACGGTAGCGCGCGAGGCACACGGTTTCCAGAGGTCCGACGTCCCCGGACGTTGCTTCCCGACCGGCGTCAGCCATACAGGGCGTCGAGCCAGGTCTTCCAGTCCTCGGGAAGTCCCGCGCTCCCGATGTCGCCGAACCGGTGCACGGTCAGCCCGACGACAGCACCGAAGGCGTTCCGACCGAAGAATCGGTAGAGACCGTCGGCCGTGCGGAGGCCGATGAAGTGCTCTGCGTTCCAGTCGACGCTTGCCGTTCCCGCCGGGACTCCGGGCAGGGCGACGGTGACGGTCTCCCCCACGGCCGACGTGGGAGTCAAACCCAGTGCGCTCCGGAGCGTCTCGAATCCCTCGGGACCGCAAGAGGCCTCCGGTCCCTGGACATCGGCGTAGACGGCACTGCGGCCGGCGAAGTGCTCGAGGTACTCGGACAGGGTGTGCAGGTAGAACAGGGTGTGCTTGCTCGCGCTGTCGTACTGGTTGTCCCAGTCGTCCTGGATGACGCCGCTGTGCACCCAGCGGAGGAACGAATGCCCACCCGGACGCGGTTCGATGACCTGTTCGAGCTGGTTGAACCAGCCGTCGGGTCCCTCCATCCGATTCACGTGATGGGTCGGGCGCTCCGAGACCAGGTCAACCCCGGGCATGTCGTCCGTCGGGAACAGCCACGCCGCCGTGTTCTGGGTGATGGCGTCCCACATCTGTTCAGGATCGCCGGGGAACTCCCCCTCGACGACGATCTCGAAGTCCTTGCTCATGTCAGTTCTCCTTGTCTGCTGGGTTACCGGGTTCTTCCGGAGGTCGGGTGATGCTCGGGTGCAGCGCGAGGACGAGCCGGTGGGCGCGACCGCCCGGGGACTGCGGCGCGTCGTAGCGCGTGACGAGGGTGGCGACCGTGAGAGCGAGTTCCGCGCTGAAATCGGCACGATCGGCCGCCGAAGCGAAGCGCAGCTCGCTGTCGATTGTGAATGTGGCAAGCGGGCGGTGTGCGCGCCCCGCGCGGTCGAGCAGGATTCCGACCTCCTGGACGAGCCGGGCGGCAACCGCGAGCATCCAGCGCGCCGAGAATTCATTCACGCCACGCCGCGGATCGGGAGCCACTCCCCCGAGCGCCGTTGGCGAGATCACGAATGACTGTGCCGTCGCCCGCATCACCCGCTCGGTCATGTTCCCCTTGCGACGCTCGGCGATGAGTTCGATGAGACCGTGGCGTTCCAGTTCGCGCAAGTGATAGTTGACCTTCTGGCGCGGCAGGCCGAGCCTGGCCGCCAGGGTCGTGGCCGAACCCGGTTCGCCGAGCTCGGCGAGCAGCCGGCTCCGTGTGGGCTCGAGCGACGCTGCCGCCGCTCCGGCGGTGTCGATGACGGCGACTTCGAGCATGCAACCAGCCTTCCACCGACAATATTTTTTGTCAAGAAGGTGAAAGGCTGTCTGGAGCAGGCGTCATCTGTTGTCCCCCGAATTAGGAGATTCGGCATCGGGCAGTAAGTTTGCAGACGGAGGAAAGGATTTCGATGAGCAGAATCGTGGTCACCAACAGCGTGACCCTCGATGGCGTGATGCAGGCGCCCGGCCGGGCGAACGAGGATCGCCGGGACGGCTTCGACCTCGGCGGCTGGGCCCAGCCCTATGCCGACTCGGTGATGGGCAGCGTCATGGCCGCGGGAATCGGCGATGCCGGCGCCCTGCTCTTCGGACGCAAGACGTACGCGGATTTCGCTTCGATCTGGCCGGCGATGACCCTGGAGAACCCGTATACCGAGGTGATCAACAACATCCCGAAGTACGTGACGTCGATGACCCTCCCCGGCCCCCTGGCCTGGAACAACTCGATCCTCCTGAGCGGTGAGGCGACGACGACCGTCGCGGAACTGCGCCAGCAGCCCGGCAAGGACATCGTGATCCTCGGCAGCGGCGAGCTCGTGCGTGCACTGATGCGCTGGGGCCTGATCGACCAGTACACGCTCCTGATCCACCCCCTGGTGCTCGGCACCGGTCGACGCCTCTTCCCGGACGGTGGCCCCTCGGCATCCCTCGACCTCGTCGACAGCACGACGACGAGCACGGGTGTCATCATCGCGACCTATCGCCCAGCGGCCCCCGTCGCACCGGCGCCGCCGGTCCCCCTGCCCGGGCTCGCCTGAATCAGAGGTCCAGTTCGGATCGGCCGAATTTCTCACGCAGGAAACGACTCTGGTCTTCGAGCGCCGCGAGGTCTTTCGCGTAGAGTGCGGTGCGGATGCGATCGCTCTCCGTCTCGAGGATGTCCAACTGCTCGATCAGTTCGTCCTCAGCCGTCTTCTTCCCTTCGACCCGGCTTGCGATCGCAAAGCTCCGCGGCAGGTTCAGGAACCGCTGGATCGACGTGGGCAGGTAGTCGAGGATCATCTGCTCTACCGTGTGAGCCTGATCGGCCGCTTCGGTCAGGTCCGTCCAGCGGGCGATGACCTGATCGAGGGCATCCAGGATTCGGGCGAGCCTCGAGGTCGCTTCGTCCGGCAGGCGGCGGTTCTCCGCCGTCATCGATCTCCTCAGCACGGCCAGCTGGGCAGCAAGGTCCGCGGCTGACGCCACTCCCCCGTCTCCATGCAGTGGTCCCGGCCGCAGGTCCACCCTGTCTCGCGGTGCGACGAGCGCGCCGACCGCGTACATCGCGACGACGACAACGGGCCACAGCGGACCGAGGCCGACGGCGACGTGCGCGCCGAGGGTCGCGATGCCGAGTACCGAACCCACGATGTTCTTCGTGGAGGCGAGCCACCGCGACACGCTACTGGTACCCACGAATGTCCTGGAACGCGCTCGACAGGTCGCCGTTCAGGGCGTCGAAGGCCTGCCCGCCCGTGAGCTTCGCCACGCTCGTGAGCTCATCGACGTTGCCATTGCCGAAGAGAACGACGTAGGTCGCGATGGACCGGGTATCCGCACCCTGGGCCGCGTAGTAGTCCGCGAAGTCCTTCGCCGTTGCACCGTCGGTGTTCTCACCATCGGTCATGAGCACGATCGAGACGAAGGTATCCGGCCGCTCGGCCTTCTGCTGCCGCGCGAGGGCATACGCCCGCTCCAGCGAGGCATAGATCGCCGTGCCGCCGTCTGCGGAGAGTCCATCCGCGACATCGCGAATCCGTTGCAGGGCCTCGGTCTTGTCCGCCGCAGGCACGTCGACGATCGTCGGGGTATCCGGGGCGGTGCTGAACGGGATCAGGGTCACGCGCTCACGGTTGCGGAACGCGGCAAAACCGCCCGTCGTCGAGGAATCTGCCCCGGCGAGGTTCTTGAGCGCCTGTTGGAGCGCGGTGAGCCGCTCCCCCGCCATCGACCCGGAGGTATCGAGCACGAAGAGCGTCTGCGCGGGAGCCCGCACCGTGTCGAGGTAGGTCGCGATCAGGGTGTTGGCGACGTCCAGCGTGTTCGGGAACGGCGTCTCGAAGAGGATGCCGGCCGGGAAGGCCGACCCGGTGTCGATCCCGGGAACGCCTGGCCGACGGTGGGTCTCCGACACGATTCGCTTCTGTACGGCGTCAGTGGTGAGCCAGGCCGTCAGGGTGTCGAAGAGTGGACGCTTGCCCGTGTCGGCCGAGGCCAGCAGGGTGAGCGGATAGTCGCTCGTGACGACTCCGTCGGTCGGCCGGACGATCGTGAGCGGTGCACCCTTGCCGGCGAGACCGAGGAGTACGGACTCGTAGTTGATGACGCCGTCGACGAGGGTGGGGTCTGCGACGAATTTGTCAGCAAGGAAGCCGGAGGACCCGGCGGTCAGTTTCTGCCCGGAGAAGAACCGGGTCAGCTCAGGACCGACCGCAGTGACGTCCGCATCGGTGAGCGCGGTTCCCGTTCCGGACAGTGCCGTCGCGACCGCCACGAGGGCGCTGAACCCGGAGTTCGAGGCCGCGGGATTGGTCATGCCGTAGGTGAATTCACCGTCGGCAGCGGCGGTGGCGAGGTCCGCCCAGGTCGGCGGGGCGGAGTCCCAGCCGAGCCGCGCCGCCACTGCGGGCCGAAGCCCGAGGACGACCGGGGAGCTCATGATCTTGACGCTCGAGGAGACGGCCTTGGCCGCCCCGGGAAGCAGCGACAGGTAGCGGTTGTTCGGGAACCACGTCGCGTCGTAGCGACCGACGGCACGACCGGATGCGACGAGTTCCGTGCCGGCGAGGGTGCCGGTGTAGTCGAAGACCACCCGGATTCCCTTGTCCGCGGCCGCGGACTCCAGGATCGGAGCCATGTCCTTGACCTCGCTGCCCGCAAGGACCCGAAGAGTCGTGGCGTCGTTGGGCAGGCCGTCCTGCTCGTTCGGCTGCGCAACGGTGCAGCCCGCCAGCAGCAGCGCCGCGACCGCGACCACGCCGAAGCTCCTCAGGAGGCGAAGCATGCTCAGCGAGCTTCCGGCCGGGCTCGCTCGAGGTATGCGGTTGCCTCGGCCAGGCGGGTCTGAAGGGTGTCGACCGTCTGGGCCATCGTCGCGACCGCCTTGAGCTTGTAGCTGTCCAGGGCGTCCATAGTCTCGTAGATGTTCTGGAAGGCCGTTTCCAACGATTCGAGGCTGATGGTGGCGGATGCCGACTGCTCGCTGATGGCGACAGACTGGGTCTTGAGCATCTGCGAGGTCGAGACGATCAGGTTCGAGGTCGTCGTGTTGAGGGCGGTGATCTGGTCGAGGACGAGCTTCTGGTTGGCCAGTGCCTGTGCCACGATCACGGCCGTGCGCAGGGCGGATATGGTCGTCGTCGTTGCCCGTTCGACGCCCTTGATGAGTTCGACGTTGTTCTTCCGCACGACGTCGAGGGCGAGGTAGCCCTGGGCGCTCACGGCGAGCTGGGTGAGCAGGTCCTGGTGCTTCTGTCGGATCGTGAAGAGGAGATCGCTCGTGAGCGCGTCGGCCCTGGCCGGGTCGGTCGTCCTGACCGTGTCGATCTGTTCCACCAGTTGGGTGTCGAGGGCGCTCGTGAGGAGGGCGTACTCCTGCAGGCGATTCATCGTCTCCCAGAGCCGCACCTTTTCCCCCTCGACCGCCGCATTGTCCTTGAGAAGGGCGTCCTGGCCGTTCTGAAGCGAGTGGATGATCTTGTTGAGCTGGCTCTGTGCGGAGGCGTACCGGGCGAAATAGCTGCGGAGCTTGTCCCGGAACGGGATCAGGTTCAGGAGGAACTGGGCGACCCCGCCGTCGGCCCTGGACGGGTCAAGGTCTTCGATCGTTCCGCGCAGTTCGACGAGTGTGCTGGCGACGCGCCGTTGCGCGTCGGCCTCGTCGCCTTTTCCGCGCGCGGCGGCAAGCGCTGCGACCGGGCGCTGGAGCATCCGGTTGCTGACCTCGGACGCGGCCCGGATCTCGTCCCGGCCCATCTGGGCCACGTCCGAGATCTTCTTCTGGAATTCCGGGGCCGAGGGATCGCGGTCGATGAGGTCGGCGACGAAGGCCCTGGCTCGTCCGGCGAGTTCCTCAGTGCGGGCGTCGTCGATCGGCATCATCGCGCTGGCCTGGGTGCCACCGATGTCCGGGACAGCGTTCGGCGGCACGAGCACAAGTCCGGTGTCGACGCGCGGTGCTGTCGTTGCAGCGGCGGCCGGCCTCTCGCCCGGTGTGGGAGTGCTCAGATCGAGGGATGAGTCTGCCATGGTGCTCCTTGGTCTCCGGGGATCGTTCGGCGGGTGTTCGTCGGGTCATTTGTCGACGTTGGCGTCTGGTGAGGCAAGAGGGGTGTCGTACCGCCCGCTGATGGTCGTGATCATCGCCTCGAGCGTCTCGTAGCTCGGCGGGTCGATGACGTTGACGGGGCTTGCGGGCGCCGCGAGGCCGTTGCCGGCGAGGGCTGCCGTGAACACGGCCGGGTCGGCAGGCCGGAACCCGTACTGCGCCGCGAGCCGGGCGAGGCGGGGGTCGGATTGGAGGAGTTCGCCGACCTGGGTTCCCTGCTCGGTCAGCGGGACCACCGTGTGTTTGGAGAGCACGGTCGGGTCCGGATACATCAGGACCATGTCAGGGGTGATGGCACTGCGGCCGGTGACGCTCATCTGCCGGCCGAGGAACTGTGCCTCGTAGACCATCACGAGCGGTTTCGAGCCGATTCCCTGGGAGAGGTAGTCCTCGAATGGTGCCTCGGAGGAGGAGGCCGAAAAGCCCTGCTCGAGGAAGAGTGCGGCCATCGGGTCGATGACGGCGGCCTCCGCGTCGGCGGAGCTGATGACGCTGTTCCCGTTGGCGACGTAGGACGCGATCGCAAGGTACATGGCCGCTGAGTTCGACTGGCGGATGTCCGTGCTGGAGATCAGGATCGAACGGGAGCTGTTGTAGCTCGCCGCCGCACCGGGGAGCTGATTCCAGCGGGTTCCCGCGGCGACGGCCTTGAGGTATTCCGCGACGTTCAGGTGCCAGGTGCCCGCGGCGTCCTGGTTCGCGATCCCCGCGGACTGCAGGAGGGTCACGATCGGCGTGAAGGTCGCGATGGCGAGCGGCGAGTAGAACGGTGAGAACACGCTGCGCGCCCCGGCTTCGCGCCGGATCTTCTCGGCGGCGGGCGCGGAGGACGGGAACACGAAATCGACTCCGGTGAGGTCGACGGATGTGGCGATCTGGCGTGATCCCGCCGTCACGACCTCGACGTCGAGGCCCTTCTCGGCGAAGACCGCCCGGACGGCCGGGTCGTCGAAGAACGGCTTCTTCTCCGAGCCGATGACCCCGTGGACGACAGCGAGGTCCGTGGTCACCGGAGCCGTCCCTGTCGGTGCTCCGAACAGGCGACCGCCGACCACGACGATGACCACGCCGACGACGAGCACGCCCGCGAGGACGAGCCCGATCACACGCTTGGCTGTGGCGCTCATTCGATGGATACCGTCTGGATTAGGTGGGACGACGTTGTGCAGGAGATCTGCACTGCAGACAATAGGGCATCCGGGGAAATTCTTGGTGAACTCGTACGCTGACCAGCCGTTGCAGGTGCGGAGCAGGAGAATTCAGCCGTGAACGGGAGGGTCCTCCGCAGGGTGCTGGTGGGTGACCATGCCGAACTCGTTCACAGGTTCGAATGCGTCCCTGTCCCAGGCGCCCGGATGGGGCACCGGACAGTTCAGGATCGTGTCGTGCACGCCGTGCACGATCGTGTGTTCACTCATGGCATGGCCGCACACGGGGCACGGCACTGTGGTGTCCTGGATCATGCGGCCAGCATAGAACCAATCGGGTCGGTATGAGCCGAAATTTCCCGGCGCGATCTTCCGCCGTGCCGCTGGCTCCCCCGGGACTCTCAGGCCTCGCCGAACCCCGATTCGAGGAGTGTGGCAAGGGCGTCGACCGCCGCGGCCGCGCCGGCACCGCTTGCCGAGAGTTCAACCCGTGCGCCCCGGGTCAACCCGAGGCCCATGATGGCCAGCAGGCTCGCGGCATCGCGGCCATTGACCGTGACCGGAACGCCGAGCGTCGCGGCGAGGGTCACGAACTCCGCGGCGGGCCGGGCGTGCAGGCCGTCAGCGTTGATCAGGGTCACCGTCCTCATCACCGTCGTGTCGGCCCCCGACTGACCGGACCCGGCATCTGCGGCCGGGACCGGCGCCTGGGCCGAGGGCGCACCCGAGTACGCTGCCCCAGCCGACCGGGCCGCAGACTCCACGGCAGGCAGGTCGCCACCGATCTGTGCGGCGACGGCGGCGGCGACGGCGCCCTCGACAAGGGGTGCGTCGACGATGACGACCCGGGATCGAGTGTCGTCATCGAGGAAATCGAGCGCTGATTCCGCCGTCAGGATTGCGGAGCCGAGGTCGCAAAGCACGACGACTCCCCTGCCTGCTTCTGCGGCCTCGATGCCCGCCGCCACCTTGGCGAAGCTCGTTCCGATCCGGTCGTCGTCGGTGCCGCCCGCCGGCAGCATCCGCACGGTCGGAGCCATCTGGCGGGCGAGATCGACGAGGCCCCTCGCGATCAGCGAGCTGTGCGACACGAAGACAAGGCCGACGAGTACGGCGGGGACGGCGGGTTCTGAATCACTCATCCGCAACCTGCTCGGCGGTGTCGGCGGCAGCACGCAGAAGCAGGGCACTGGACTGGGCACCCGGATCGCGATGCCCGATGGCGCGTTCGCCGAGGTAACTCGCGCGTCCCTTGTGCGCGATGAGCGGCTCCGTCGCAACCGCGCCGGCCTCCGCAGCATCCGCGGCCTCGACGAGGATGGCGACGGGCGTCGCTCCGGCGCGTTCCGCGGCCGCTGCAGCGTTCACAGCGGGCGTCCAGGCGTCGACCATGGTCTTGTCGCCGCTCTCCGCCTTGCCCCTGAGCACGATTCCGTCGCGTGCCGCCGTCAGGAGTGCGACGACCGCGGCACCGTCCAGGTCCGGCTTCCCCGCCACGGCGACGGCCGCCTTCAGGAAAGCCGTTCCGTAGAGCGGCCCCGCGGCGCCGCCCACCGTGGAAATGAGTGTCGTCGCGACGAGTTTGAAGACGTCGCCGGGAACGGCGTCTGCCGGGAGCGTGTCGAGTTTCCCCAGCACCGCCTGGAAACCACGGTCCATGTTCTCGCCGTGGTCGCCGTCGCCGATGTCCCTGTCGAGGGTGATCAGCTCCACACGATGGTCAGCGATAACGTCCACACACTGCCGGATCCAGGCTTCAGCCCAGGTGACACTCAGATTCATCGAATCTCCTTCTACCGTCCCCACCGTAGCGCCGCAGTCTGCACCGGCGCATCCCAGAGCGCGGTGAGCTCGTCATCGAGCTTGAGAACCGTGATGGACATGCCCTGCATTTCGAGGGAGGTGGTGAAATTCCCGACCAGCGTCCGCGTGACAGTGATCCCCTTGGCAGCAAGGACCTCGGCGGCCCTCCGGAAGACGATATAGAGCTCGATCTGGGGAGTGCCGCCCATGCCGTTGACGAGGAGGAGCACCGAATCCCCGCTCACGAACGGGATGTCCTCCAGAATCGGTCCGAGGAGACGGTCGACGATGGCGTCTGCGGGTTCGAGCTTGATCCGCTCCCGGCCCGGCTCGCCGTGGATGCCGATGCCGATTTCGATCTCGTCCTCTGCGAGGGTGAAGCTCGGTTCTCCCGCGTGCGGGACGACACACGGCGTCAGCGCCACACCCATCGTGCGCACCTGCCCGATCACCTTCTCCGCGACGGCGGCAACGGAGGCGAGGTCATCGCCGCGTTCGGCCGCAGCTCCGGCGATCTTCTCGACGAGGACCGTTCCGGCGACTCCGCGACGTCCGGCGGTGTACAGCGAATCCTTCACGGCGACGTCGTCATTGACGATGACCGTGCGGACCTCGATCCCATCCGCGAGGGCCAGGTCGGCAGCCGTCTCGAAATTGAGGACGTCGCCGGTGTAGTTCTTCACGATGTGCAGCACCCCTGCGCCGCCGTTGACCGCCTGCGTCGCCGCGAGGATGGGATCGGGGGTCGGCGAGGTGAAGACCGCGCCTGGCACGGCGGCGTCGAGCATGCCGACGCCGACGAATCCGCCGTGCAACGGCTCATGGCCGCTTCCGCCTCCGCTGACCAGGCCGACCTTGCCCGACACCGGGGCATCGGCGCGGACGATGAAAGTAGGGTCGCTGGATACGCGCACGATGTCGCCGTGCGCGGCTGCAAAGCCGGCCACGGCCTCATCGACAACGTTCTTGGGATCATTGACGAGCTTTTTCATGACTCTTCCTTCGGGTCGGATGGTGACGATCGGTCGGCGTCGCATCGTGCGATTCGATACGGAGCTGTCCTTAACCTACGCGCAGGTAGCCGGGGAAGTAAGGGACGAACCACGCCTCGACCTGCCCATTTCGCTCGGGATACCAGCGCGCTATGGTGTTGCCAGTCGCTCACCGCGACCAGACTGTTCAGCGCTCGAGCCCTACCTAGGAAGGTCAACGTGGACAATATTGGAGTCGTATTTTTGTCGGAGGTCGTGGGCACCGCGATGCTCGTCCTCCTCGGTACCGGTGTCGTAGCCAACGTCGCCCTGGCCAAGAACAAAGGTCTCGGCGGCGGCTTCCTGATGGTCACCATCGGGTGGGGTTTCGCCGTCTTCTCCGGCGTCATCGTGGCGTACAACTCAGGTGCGCACCTGAACCCCGCCGTCACCCTCGGCCTCGTCGCATCGGGCGCGACCGAGTTCGGCTCCGGGGTCCCGGTGAACTTCCTGTCGGTGCTCGTCTACATCGCGGCTCAGTTCCTCGGCGCCATCATCGGGGCCGTGTTCTGCTGGCTCGCCTACAAGCAGCACTTCGACCAGGAACCGAACCCGGCGAACAAGCTCGGCGTCTTCTCGACCGGTCCGGCCATCCGCTCCTACGGCTGGAACCTCGTCACCGAGATCATCGGCACCTTCGTGCTGGTGTTCGTCGTGATCGCCTTCGGCGGCGGTCGCCAGGGCACGTCCGGCGGCCTCGCGGCCCTGGGCGCCCTGCCGGTGGCTCTGCTTGTCATCGTGATCGGCACCTCGCTCGGTGGCCCGACCGGGTATGCGATCAACCCGGCCCGTGAC
The DNA here is from genome assembly GCF_035019805.1 of Cryobacterium sp. 10I1. NCBI lineage: Bacteria > Bacillati > Actinomycetota > Actinomycetes > Micrococcales > Microbacteriaceae > Cryobacterium > Cryobacterium sp. 10I1. The sequence continues at coordinate 528 of NZ_JASJVF010000017.1, read as the reverse complement.
CTCGGACCGCGCATCGCGCACTTCATCCTGCCGATCAAGGGCAAGGGCTCGTCCGACTGGGCGTACTCCTGGGTGCCGGTCGTCGGCCCCGTCATCGGCGGCGTCCTCGCCGGATGGGCCTCGTACGCTCTCCTGCCCATTCTCACCTAGTGCGCCTGCCGACCGGCCGGTTCCCCAACCAGGACCGACCGGTCGGCTTCTGCATGTCCATCAGTAGTCAGTACGTCTCAGCACAACGTGTCAGAACAATACAAGGAGGTATTCCATGGCCCAATACGTCATCGCCATCGACCAGGGCACCACGAGTTCGCGGGCGATCATCTTCGACAAGGCCGGTTCGATCGTCTCGACCGGACAACTCGAGCACGAGCAGATCTTCCCCCAGGCCGGCTGGGTCGAGCACGACCCGATGGAGATCTGGAACAACACCCGTGAGGTCATCGGGCAGGCGCTGTCCAAGGCGAACCTGACCCGGCACGACATCGCCGCCGTCGGCATCACCAACCAGCGCGAGACCGCCGTGGTCTG
>NZ_JASJVF010000016.1:0-27800 GCF_035019805.1 Cryobacterium sp. 10I1 | reverse complement strand
ACCTGGTCCACCCCGGCAACCCTCCCCGGTGCGATCGCCCTCGCCCCCGCCACCTCGGGCTACCTCGTCGTCTCGGCGGGCCGCCCCGAGTGCGCCGGCGCCCAGCTGCTCACCGTGACCGACGCTCTCGTACCCACCGTGGCCGGCTGCTACGCCGTGAGCACCCCGTCGACGGCCATGGCCGGAACGGTCGCCGTCTCCGAGGCGGCCGGAACCATCTGGCTCTGGGCCGGCGAGCAGGTCGTGCGTTCCACCGACTCCGGAGCGACCTTCAAGTAACACCCCCTCAATGGGGTACGTCGTTCGTTCCTAGACTGATAGCTGAGCGAGACACCCCGAATGTGTCTGTGCACCCGGATCCTTCCGGGCGCGCACCCGTTCGGAGGAGACATGAGCGCATCCACGGCGTCCCCCGTCGAGAGCACCGCATGCCCTCCTGCCGCGCGCGATTGGCGGCGAACCTACGCCCGTCGACTGATGTTCACGGACTTCCTCGTGCTCATCTGGGTCATGTTCGGCGTGCAGATGCTGTGGTTCGGGGTGGATGCCGCCACTCTGTCCATGAGTCGCAGTCACGTTGACCTCGCCGTGAGTTACAGCATCGTCTCGGTCGTGCTCATCGCCGCCTGGATGATCATCCTGGCGGCGTACGACACGCGCGGTCTCCGGGTGCTCGGAACCGGACCCGACGAATACAAGCTCATCGCCAACTCGTCCCTGCACCTCTTCGGGCTTCTGGCCCTGGTCGCGTACCTGTTCCATATCGACGTGGCCCGCGGCTACATTCTCATCGCTTTCCCGCTCGGCATCGTGGTGCTCATCTTCTCCCGGTGGATGTGGCGCCAATGGCTGGTTGTCCAGCGCACCTACGGCCAGTTCTCGTCCCGCGTGATTCTGGTCGGGTCACCCTCCTCGACGGCGCGCATCAACCGTGAACTGTCCCGCCAGCCCGGCGCCGGCTACTGGGTCGTGGGGGCCTGCGTCACCGGCGCTTCCGCAGGCGACGTGCTCCCGGGCACCCAGGTGCCGGTCTTCGGATCCATCGACACCGTCCATGCGGCCATCGACGTGACGGGTGCCGACACGGTCGTCGTCACGGGCGCCGACGAAATGACCGCTCAACTCATCCGCGAGCTGAGCTGGAGCCTGGAACCCGGGCTGCAGCACCTCGTGGTCGCTCCGCGACTCATCGATGTCGGTGGTCCGCGCATCCACATGCGCCCGGTCGCCGGGCTGCCGCTCATGCATGTCGAGACGCCGAGCTACGAAGGCCGCAAGATCCACACCAAGCGCGCCTTCGACCTGGTGGTATCCGGTCTCCTTCTCGTAGTCCTGTCGCCGGTGTTCGCACTGGTCGCTCTCGCCATTCGGGTGGGCGACGCCGGCCCGGTGCTGTTCAGCCAGGCCCGGGTGGGATTCCACGGCGACACATTCCGCATGTTCAAGTTCCGCTCCATGGTCGTCGACGCGGAAACCCGGCTCGCGGACACCAGCACCCTCCACCGCGCCGAAGGCAATGTCGTTCTGTTCAAGATGAGAAACGACCCCCGGATCACGCCTCTCGGCCGATTCCTGCGCCGGTGGAGCCTCGACGAACTGCCCCAGCTCGTCAACGTCTTCCTCGGCACCATGTCTCTCGTCGGGCCGCGCCCGCCCCTCGCTGCAGAAGTCGACCAGTACGAGAGCCATGTTCATCGCAGGTTCCTCGTCAAGCCGGGAATCACCGGACTGTGGCAGATCAATGGCCGATCTACGCTCTCCTGGGAAGACAGTGTGCGGCTCGACCTGTATTACGTGGAGAACTGGTCGCTCGCGGGAGACTTCACGATCCTGTGGCGCACGGCGAAAACCGTTCTCCAGCGCACCGGTGCTTACTGATCACCGGCAAAAGCCACCCCAGTGCGAGGGTCATTTCGGCGGGTCGGCGGTCGTGGGGCCTCCCGGCCCTGACTTCAGCTGTGAATCTACCCTATGGTGAAGACGTGCTTCCAAGACGTTCGCACGCGCCGGCACATCCAATCACGTTTCAGCAGGGGGGATTCACTCATGGCAAAAAAGGCTTTCGCAGCGGCAGCGCTCACGATTCTGGCTATCTTCGCCGCACCCGCCGCCGCCAACGCAGCCGGCTATGTACCCCCGACCAATGACAGCGTTACCGGCACCCCGGTTGCCGGCGGCAGTGTCGCGGTCGATTTCATCGCCGGTTCTTACACCAACGGCGAGACCGTCAACATCTCGGTAGACGGTTCCGGAACCGCCACCCTGTCGGCCGTCAAGGCCAACGTTGCCACGCTGGCCAAGGCCGCGACCGCAACCGGGTCGTTGGCCGTCAAGGTCACCCTGCCGACAAACGCCACCGGCTCCTACACGCTCACCGGAACCGGCGCGACGTCCGGCCTCATCGGCACCTCGACCATTACCGTCGTCGCAGCGGACGCCGGCACCTCTGCCGGACTCGCGAGCACCGGATACAACGCCCCGATGCTCCTCATCTGGAGCGCAGCGGGCGCCGTCCTCCTCGGCATCGCACTGGTCCTCGTGCTCGGCTATGTTCGTCGCAAGCGCGCCAACGCGTAATACCCCGCGCTGACCCCGGCGCACAGCTTTTCGACAGGCCCCGAGCACACGCTCGGGGCCTGTCGTTTTTGTCTGGTTTACTAGACGAATGTCCCACGCGCACGCATCTGCACCGGTCCAGGGTCGGCGTCGACGGGGACGACGAATTTGGCTCTCGGTAGGTATCCCCCTTGTACTACTCGTCGGGATCGTCGCCTGGGTGGGCGTACGCGCCTACCTCGCCAAGGGTGAGCTCGAGGCCGCCCTTCCGCTCGCGGCGCAGATCCAGGCCCAGGTGGTCGCCGGCGATGGCGAATCGGCCCAGCCAACGGCCCGTGCCCTGTCCGACCATTCCGCGAGTGCCGTAGCTCTCACCAGCGACCCGGTCTGGCGGGCATTCGAAGGCATCCCGGTGCTCGGCCCTAACCTCACGGTGGTTCGTCAGCTCGCCGCCGCGACCGACGACATTGCCCAACAGGCCGTCCTTCCCCTCGCGAAGATCGCCGGAACCATCAGCCTGAGCGACTTCAAACCGGTCAACGGTGCGATCAACCTCAATCCGATGACCGATGCCCAGCCCCAGATCGATGCGGCCGATGCAGCTCTCGCCGCCGTGAAACAACGTGTCGACGCGATCGATACTACGGACACGCTGTCCGTGGTGACTGGCGCAGCCGAGAAACTCTCCTCCTCGGTGGATAAGGCAGCCGCTGCCGTAAACACGCTCGATCGGGCCGTGCGTGTTGTGCCCGGCATGCTCGGGGCCTCCGGGCCACGCAACTATATCGTGCTGTTCCAGAATCCCGCGGAACTGCGGGCCTCGGGCGGCATTCCCGGTGCGCTCGCCCTTATCCACACGGAAAACGGCGCGATCACCCTCGAACAGCAAGCCGCTGGCACTGACTTCCCGCATTACGCGCAACCGGTCTTGCCTCTTCCAACAGATACGCGAGGGCTTTACGGCGACATAGTCGGCGAATATATTCAGGACGTCACTCTCACGCCGAATTTTCCGCTATCGGCGTCACTCGCGCGCGAGATGTGGAAACGCCAGTTTGGTGTCGAGGCAGACGGCGTCATCTCCATCGACCCGGTGGCCCTCAGCTATCTCCTTAAAGCCACCGGCCCCATCACTTTGGCGACGGGCGACGTCCTTACCTCGGACAATGCCGTACATCTCCTGCTAAGCGATGCCTACGCGCGGTACACGAAGCCAGCCGACCAGAACGCATTCTTCGCGGGGGCCGCCTCGTCGGTATTCTCGGCGTTGGCCGGCGGCGGCGCTAACCCGAAGTCGCTCCTCGAGGCGTTCGGCCAAGCGGGTGCCGAACGACGCGTTCTGGTTTGGAGCGCACACGATGACGACCAGGCTGTTCTCCAGGACACTTCCTTGGCCGGTCGTCTACCGGTGACCGACGCCGACACGACGCGGTTCGGCGTCTACCTCAACGATGCCACTGGCGCAAAAATGGACACACATCTCGACGTGCAGGTAGCTGTCGGCAATGCTGTCTGTCGACAGGACGCGCGGCCGTATTATGCCGTGACTGTGAATCTGAAGAACACGGCACCCGCCGATGCGGCGAAGTCATTGCCCGAATATGTGACGGGGGGAGGTCATTTTGGTGTCACCCCCGGAAACGTGAAGACGATCGTATCGGTTTACGGGGCACCAGATATGCAGAACCTGGGCGTCATGCGAGACAACGTCGTCATCGGCTACCACCCGGCGACTGATGCGACCTATCCGGTTAGCGCATCTAGCATCGAATTGGCTCCAGGAGAGAGTGCGGTTCTCACATTTGGATGGCTAGGGGCTGGACCTCTAACGAGTGATGTCTCTGCTCAGATCACTCCTGGTACTTCGCGAGTTGTCGCAACGAATGCGTCGTCACGCTGCGATTCCTTGCTCTGGCCACAGCGATGACTATCTCTTGACCGTCATATGTCGGGGGTGTTAACGCTGCGTCCGACAGGCATTCTTTGACGCACCGTAGGTCGCAACTGTGGCACCATAATGGGGGGCGTCAGAAGTCGGCCTCGAAAGTGAACGTCATAGGAAGGCCGCTGAGTGGAACTTCGCGACTATATTCGGGTCTTACGTAAGAGCTGGGTCCTCATCGTACTTCTGTTGCTCGTTGGTCTGGGAGCGGGTGCCACCTACTCTTTGACGACAACGCCTCTATACAATGCGTCGTCAAAGGTCTTCGTCTCAACGCAGGGCGGAGGCACAAGCCAGGAGCTGGCGCAGGGCAATACCTTTACTGTGGCCAGAGTGAAGACGTATGCCGATCTAGTGGCTACACCGATCGTTCTCCTTCCGGTGATTGGAAGCCTCGGGCTTAACATGACTTCCGTTGATTTGGCAAAGCAGGTCACGGCTTCAGCGCCTCTTGACACGTCGATTATTGAAATCGCCGTCCTGGACCCGGATCCCGTGCGGGCCGCCGATATTGCCAATGCCGCTTCTCAGAGCCTTACTGCCGTTGTCCAGTCCATCGAGACTCCCGAAGCCATTGACGCCGTATCGCCCGTCAAACTCACCCGGGCACAAGAAGCAACTGTGCCCAGCAAACCAGTGAGCCCTAACGTCCCGCTAAATATTGCGCTTGGTGCTCTGATAGGACTTGCTCTAGGAATCGGCTTAGCAGTCCTACGCGAAGCGATGGAGACTCGCATTCGAAATGAGCGCGACGTCGAGCAGGTTACTGATGTGCCGATCTTGGGCGGAATCGTCTTCGACCCGAAAGCCAAGGAACGCCCGCTCATCGTGCATGTGGACCCGCGAAGTCCCCGGGCTGAGTCGTTCCGTTCTCTTCGAACGAATCTCCAGTTCCTTGACGTGGGTCGGACAGAACGCAGCTTCGTCATAACATCGTCTATAGAAAGCGAAGGAAAGAGCACCACGGGTGCAAACCTCGCGATCGCACTGGCTGATGCTGGCGGCCGTGTTCTTCTCATTGACGCCGATCTGCGGCGCCCAAAGATCGCAGACTACATGGGTGTCGAGGGGCGTGTTGGACTCACCGACGTCCTAATCGGTCGAGCGGAATTGTCCGACGTTATTCAGCCGTGGGGCGAGGGTCGTCTCTTCGTACTCCCGGCAGGCAAGATACCGCCTAACCCCAGTGAGCTGTTAGGTTCAGCCCGAATGGCCGATCTCATTGCGCAATTCAATCTCACCTTTGACGTAGTGATCTTTGACTCGTCGCCATTGCTGCCTGTTACGGACGCGGCAATCCTCGCGAAGAATGTGGGTGGGGCCATCATCGTGGTCGCGGCCGGCCGCACCCACAAGAATCAACTTAGGGGCGCAATCGCAGCATTGGGGAGTGTCGGTGCACCGGTTTCGGGACTCGTGCTGACCATGCTGCCGACCAAAGGCCCTGATGCTTACGGATACGGTCACTACGGCTATGGATATGGCTATGGGTATACCCAGGACGTCACGGACGAAAAGGTCCGGAGCCGCGCGCGCATCAAGAAGGTATAGATCGACTGAATTTCGTTGGTTAATGCCACCGTAACCACAATGGGGTACCTTCTTGCCTACGTCGTCGTGGCCTGGCGTTGGCGTCAATCAAATCGAGACATGGCGGAAAGTGTAGCGCCATGAGGAGCAATATGAAAAAGCGCACTGGCATAGCCGGGGTACCTATTGAGATCGAACAGACCGGCGGGCGAAATTGGCGGGTTTCATATGCCGCTCGCCTTGTCGCTTCTGATCTTCTTGTCCTGATTTGGGTAGTTTTCGGGGTCCAAATCGCTTGGTTCGGCATCGCAGCCTCGGATGTGCAATTTCGAGGTAGCCTCGCGGACACAGCGATCAGCTATTCAGTAATCTCCATTGTGCTCATTGTGACATGGATGATTTCCTTGGGTATCTATGGCTCGCGAGGCTACCGAGTGCTGGGCACTGGCTGGCAGGAGTACCGCTTAGTGGCGGGAAGCACTGTCCGTCTTTTCGGTCTGGTGGCGTTAATCGCCTATCTCTTCCAGATCGATTTAGCGCGAGGCTATATTCTCATCGCGTTTCCTCTCGGACTGGCAGTTCTCGCTCTTTCGCGTTGGATGTGGAGACAATGGCTTGGAGTGCACCGTCTCGATGGGCGCTATTCCTCCCGAGTGCTCCTAGTCGGGTCGGAAGTGTCCGCAACGCATTTGGCTCGTCAATTGGCGCGCCAGCCCAAAGCCGGTTATCTCGTCGTCGGGGCCTGTATTCCCAGCGGGCTCGTAGCGGGGTATCTACCGGACAGTGCAATACCTGTGTTCGGAAATCTCGACAAATTGCAGGCGGCGATGACCGCAGTGGGCGCCGACACGGTTGTGATTACCAGTAGTGACGAGCTGTCACCAGAACGAGTTCGAGAATTGAGCTGGAGCCTGGAACCAGGCAGACAACACCTAGTCGTCGCACCGAGCTTGACGGACATCGGTGGTCCACGTATCCACACCCGACCGGTTGCCGGATTGCCGCTCATCCATGTCGAGACGCCAAGGTTCGAAGGCCGGAATTTCTTTGCTAAGCGTGCCTTCGATCTATTGTGCTCGGGTTTGCTTATAGTCGTACTTTCGCCGTTCCTCCTAATCATCGGAGCCGTAATTCGGCTCAGCACACCTGGGGATGTGCTATTTCGGCAGGAGCGAGTGGGTATTAACGGTCGACACTTCAGCATGCTGAAGTTCCGATCTATGGTTACAGATGCAGAAGCACTGCTAGTCGGGCTCCGGGATGAAGCGCGCACTGAAGGCAACTCCGTACTCTTCAAGATGAAGGAGGACCCTCGAGTTACTCCCATCGGAAAGTACCTTCGACGTTATAGCCTCGATGAACTTCCGCAGTTGTTCAACGTATTTGGTGGTTCGATGTCCTTGGTCGGGCCAAGACCCCCCCTAGAACGGGAAGTTGCTGAATATGAGAATCACGTTCATCGTCGATTCCTCGTGAAGCCCGGTATTACGGGCCTCTGGCAGGTAAGCGGTAGGTCCAACTTGTCGTGGGAGGACACGGTCCGCTTGGATCTCTACTACGTCGAGAACTGGTCGATCACTGGAGACATCGTGATCTTGTGGCAGACGGCCCGTGCTGTGTTAGCAAGCGATGGTGCTTACTAATGTGCAATGCAGCAACCGGAATGGTGCGCATCGGATACCACTCGATCGCTGATCTGCGGGGCGATCGTTGCTGGGTTGTCTTAAAGACTTCAGGACGACCGCAGTTTTGCGGTGGCTTCGCTCGAAGCGCCGCTACAGTTCCCTGGAACCCGCCAGCTGCTCAGACTCATCTTTCACTTGGTACACCGCGACTGTGGCGCTCTTTCTTCAGAAGAGGAGTACGGTCGCAGAGCGCAATCCCGGCTCGAATAGCCATACCGCAGTCGCAGTCGCAGTCGCAGTCGCAGTCGGGGCAGGGATTTGTAGAGCGGATTTCTCGGGCCCCTAGAGACCTATCGCAAGAGGGCACGGGGCTGCGCCGTAATCCCAAGGCGGAATCCCTCGAGTTCGCGAAGCATGCTGTTCACGGGCGCGGATACCGAAACGAAAGACCGGACTTTTCGTGGGACGATGGAGTGTGGGTTGGCTTCCACGACGAAGGAAGTCTTGTTGGAGTAGGTCGAGCTGAAACTCCGAGGCATCGATACCATTCGGTCCGGGCGAAAGATGGCGCAAATTGAATGCCGTTCGGTCTCGGCGTCTCGGCAGTGTCGGGCTTAGCGCGCTTGTCCGCGTTGGTACATTTCCCGTCACCGCGCTCGCAACATTCCTGACAACTTCTCTAGTCATTGGTCATGCTGGAGCGGCTGGCTATGCCGCGATTGCGGTAGTAATAACCCTTTCCCAGTTGGTGCCCTACGCCGATCTCGGGATAGGGGCCGGTGTCATTAACGCGATCTCCATGTCGGAGGTAGATGATCCGATTCGCACAAAGGCGGTGGCCAGCGCGATCCGCGTGATGCTGGTGTCAATGATCATTGTCTCGAGCCTGGGCTTGCTCGGAATGACCTTCTTCTCATGGTCCGAGGTCCTGAGTCTCGAAAACTCTGGGTTGGGCCGCCTTGATACTGTGACTGCTCTTGTGATCGTGATCTTCGCAGCTACGATTCCGATGGGGATTGGACAACGGGTGCTTTTGGCGCTCATGATGAATCCGATCGCGATCGTAGTTAATTCGCTAGGGCCGATACTGAGTCTCCTGGGCACCGCAGTGATCGTTGGAATGGGCCTTTCTCCAGAGCTATTAGTTTTCCCCCCGGTCGTTGGTGGCCTGATTAGCTCCTTTGTATCCTTGTGGATCGCGACCAAGCGGATTCGATTCCGATGGTTGACTATCTTCCAATACCGCAAGTTTCATCTCCCCGGGCTCCTATCTCAGGGGATGTGGTATCTCATGATTAGTGTTGTTTCGGCTTTTGCCTTTCAATGGGGGCGGATCGTTCTCGCCTCTCGTGGAACGCTTGACCAAGTTGCCACATACTCAATTGCAATGCAGTTCTATGCGCCACTGTGGTCCTTCTTCATTGCGGCTGGAACGTCGCTCTGGCCCATATTTGCGCGCAATAGGTCGCGGAATGAGAGTAATTCGGCGCTACTTTTGCGAATGGTTCTCTACTTTGCAGGTGCCGGTTTGATTTGCCTTATCGGACTTATGTTGTTCGGGCCGTGGCTGGCCGGCGTGATTTCGCATTCGGCGGTGGAAGCAAGCGCAATGATATTCCTGGGATGTGGTCTCCTGATCATTGTTCAATCGGTCCAGCTAGTTCTCGGCGTCTCACTTACTTCTCCACGGGACCTTCGATTTCAGGCGCTTTGGGGCATCCCGATGGCTGCATCCGTGATTGGTGCCACTTGGCTATTCGTGCCTGCCCTCGGAGCAATAACGCCCTTCTTGGCTGCCGGTGTTGGAGTTCTGTCGTTTCAGGTATTTCCTAATGTCTTTCGTGTGCGCGCAAATAGCCGTTCGCTACGTGAGACCACTGCAAATCCGGAACTTGAGACTGTTGCCCAATTATCTAGAAGATCTCAGCATCCGGGAGAGTACGACCGTCGAGATCATGGTTCGCCAATTCGAAGTATTGATAGGAGATTGAAATGGCACAAATCGGAATGGTGATTCCGACGTTAGGTACGCGCCCAGCATGGCTTCGCGGTACCTTGAAATCAATGTTCGAACAGCGTGGCGTTGATCTTAAGGTTGTCATCGTGACACCTCGTCCGGACGAGGTGAGACTGATTGCGGCTGGGACTCCCGCGGTTGTGGTTGCGTCAGACACGCCGGGGATATCGGCGGCCGTCAATGAAGGATGGGCGGAGCTATTAGACTCGACTTTCCTGGCTTGGCTTGGCGACGATGACCTACTTGCACCGGGATCTCTCCGCATTTCGCAGGACGCGCTAGTCAGAAACGCGGCGGCTTCCGGCACGTACGGGTGCGTGCGATACATTGACGCCGCGAATGAGACTCTCTTCGTTGCTCGGCCCGGTCGCTTTGCGAGCGCTTATCTGCCCTGGGGTAAAGACTTGGTCCCCCAGCCGGGTAGTCTATTTCGCCGTGAAGCAGTCGAAGCCGTTGGCGGACTGGATACCAGTCTTCGATATGCGATGGATTTTGATCTGTTCCTAAAGCTTCGAACCACTGGGCCACTCCTCTACCTTTCATCCGAGGTCGCGTCGTTCCGACTGCACCCCGGCAGCATCACGGGTGCGAACCAGTCGAGCGTGGAAGCCGAAAGCGTTCGTGCCAGGTTCCACTCCGCACGAGTGAACTCCATACGTAGGTCGCTGGCGCCCCTTCAATCGGTCACTGATCGGGCGCTATACAAGCTATCTCGGCGACCGGGGGGTGTGGTTCCACAAATGCTCGGGCGCGACTATGTACTCGAGGTCTATAGTCATGCCGATCTCGACGGCTCAACGACATGAAGAACTACGGCCGAATGGTTTCGACGACCCCAGGATTCCGATTTAGTTGGGTCTTTCAAGATTTTGCTGCGAACGCCCACAGGCCCCGCACTCGTCTCCTATTGGCCACATTTAGGTTGGCGCAGGCGGCCCGACATCCATTTTCCGACCGTCCAAGTCTGCTGTCATATTTTGTAACTGCGTGGTACGTGTTCATTTCCGAATGGGTTCTCGGGATGGAGTTGCCGGTTAAGACTCACGTCGGCTCTGCGCTGCAAATCGTGCACGGTTTCGGCCTTGTAATTAATGTGGATAGCCGACTTGGTTCTGACGTCGTTATTCGCCAAGGCGTCACCATCGGCAATAAGGGTGACGGTGGTGCTTCGCCTACTGTCGGAGATGGCGTATCGATTGGATCCGGAGCTTGCGTTATCGGGGCTGTTACCATTGGAGCTCGAGCGCGAATTGGCGCAAATGCGGTCGTAGTAACGGACGTACCTGCAGACGTTTCCGTCGTTGGAAATCCTGGACGAATCCTTTTAGACCGGGCTCCAGGGGTTTGAGTAAGTGACTGAACCATTTGTTATTACGCTCGTCACTGGATCCTCTCTAGTTGCGGCGTGGGTCTGGCTTCGCGGCGTACGTCGTGGTGACGTGGTTTCCAAGTGGAATATCACGACCACCTATGTGGTCCTCATAGCTTGGCTCCTGTTGGCATCATCGGTGTTCACACAGTTTGATGGCGGAAACGTATCCATAGTTAACGTCTTCGGGCAGACGACGATACTTGCTAATCCTCGAGCGGCGCAAATAATGCAGCTCGCTGGCTATGCCATTATCGGAATTGGATTCCTCACCTTCTTTGTGTTCGGTATCGTCCGAAGGAACCGCCTATCGACTCCCCTGCTGCTCATGGGGCTTCTGGTGGTGATGACGGATTTCTCTTCTGCCATCGCGGGTGCGTCTGCCATTGGGAACCCTCGCATCATCGCCTTATTCGCACTGTTTCTGGGTGCTTCAGTGCTGCCGCGCGGCGGTGGCGCTCGGCTCGGGGTGGCGTTTTTTGGATTCTCTGTCTGCGTCGCAAGTGGCATTTTCCTGCTAGTGAACTATGCCGCCGCGTTTAGGACATGCCGTGTAGACAAGTGCGGCCCGCTCGGTAATCTTTTCTTTGGAGTGACTACCGGGGAAAACACAATCGGTCTTATAGTCGCCACCTCAATCCCGTGCATATTCCTTGTGTTGCGCGGCGCGACACGTTGGATCCTGGCGGTTTATCTCCTTAGCGTGGTCTACATCTCTGGTAGTCGAACGGCGCTGCAAGTCGCCCTTATCGTAACGATTCTTGTCGTGGTAACGGGCATGAGTTCCACGTCGATGGGCGGAATTTGGCGACGGTTTTTGACGATTGGGACGGCATCGGTCGGATTAGCTCTTGGCATTGTGCTTCCCTATCTGCCCCTGAATCCAACTGATTTTACAAACCGCGCCTATTTGTGGAAGCTTGCTTCTGCTCAACTAGAGGACAGTCAACTTTTTGGATTCGGCGCGCTCATCTGGGGAAATCAGGTTGCTGTGGGCACAATCTCCAGAGATGAGGCATATTCTGTCCACAATCAATGGCTCGATATTAGATACACGACCGGGGCATTAGGTATAGCACTGTTCATCATCTTGATCGTGATTGCGCTGCGGCAGGCGGATAAGTGGACCGCCCCCCAGACCGCGCTCTTGTTCATCCCGGTAATCTATTCGGGTCTACTCGAGCGCACGTGGGCATTTGGCTTGCTCGACGTCTTTGGGTGGATGGCAGCGGCCACCCTGCTTGCACTTGAGCCTGCGGCTGAACCGGCTGCAAACACCTCTTCTGTGCTGACGGAAGCACTCGCACAAAGAGGACATGGCACGGACCGAGTGCTTACCGGTCTAGACAACACGAATCCGAGGGGAGCGCACGGGAATTGATCAAGCGAAATTCTTATCTGCGTCTAGTCGCGCGAATACGATCGGCCATACAGACTCGAGTGGACCGCATCTGCGCCCAATTTTGGGTACGACTACCGCTTGGCGTTATGGGGCCAACCCGCGATCCACGAAGCGTCGACGATGCAACTCGAGTCATTGCGCTGACCACTTATCCGCCTCGCATTGGCGCTGTGCATTTGACGATTCGAAGCTTGCTTAAACAATCGATAGCCGTTGATGCGATCTACCTTGTCCTCTCGACCCTTGAGTTCCCGGGCGGTGAGTCGGACCTCCCTCCCAATCTACGGCGACTACTTGCCGCTACAAAAGGCAGAGTGAATGTCCATTTCACGCCCGAAAATATGCGGTCGTTCAAGAAGCTTCTTCCGATCATCGAAATCTACCCGGAGGCGACTATTTTAACTGCGGACGACGACGTTCTTTACTGGCGATCCTGGGCTCAACAGCTCGACGCGGCCAGTCTGACCTTTCCTGGAACAGTAGTCGGAACCAGAGGAACTCTGATAAAAATGGAGGGCAATCGTGCCCGCCCATACACGGAATGGCCGGTAGCAGAGGCCGGTGTACCCGGCCAACTCGTTTTTCTGACCGGTCGGGGTGGCATTCTTTACCCGCCACATTCGCTGGATCCGCGGGTTCTTGACTGGGCGACGGCTTCTCTCATTTGTCCGTCCGCGGACGATATCTGGTTCAAGGTCATGGCATCTTTGGCGGGCATCGAAGCGGTAAAGATAGACACCGGTCGCGAATATCCATCAAATGGTGCAAGCCAAGGCAGCGCACTTTGGCGTCGCAACGTCCTCAAGAACGAGAATGACGTGGCTTTCGAGGCGGTTGTGGACCGCTTTGGCCTTTGGGATACATACCTCACCGCACAAAAGCTTCGACGTTGAAGGTGCTAATCGTCGATTGCCTCGCATATCTTTCCAGTTCACGTTGAGAGGTCCTCAAATGTACAGAAAATCGCCGGCCAGTAAATTCGATGCGTTATATCTCGCCGTCCTTCCCTTCTATCGGGAGTATTGCATCCAGGAGCTCAAAGCTGATTTGTCTTTGGACGTGATCCTGTTGGCTGGTGATCGGCACGTCGATCCCACAATTCGAACCGGAATCAGTAGGTCCTTATATGTGCAAGTTAGAAACTACGTCCTTGCTGGACGCGTACTTGTCCAGCTAGGGGGGTGGCGCACAGCGATCAGCGCCAACACCACGATCCTCGACCTCAATCCGCGCAGCCTCACGGCGTGGACATTGCTGGGTTTCAGACGCATTCTGGGTAGGCGAACGCTCCTATGGGGCCATTTGCACCCTCGCTCCGGAAGAGGCAGTCGGACGGCGGTGCTACGCCGCTCGATGCGGCGTCTTTCGAACGGGACGGTGCTCTACGGGTACGATAGCGTTCCCTTTGCGCTCGCAGAACTCCCAGGGTCGCCCGTCTGGGTGGCGCCGAACTCTTTGTACGCAAGGGATGCCTTGACTGTACCGGCCAATGAAGGCCCGTACACCAGCGTCCTATACGTGGGGCGCCTCGTTTCCGATAAGAAAGTAGACCTGCTCATCCGAGGATTCTTGAGGAGCGATCTTGCAACCCGCGGCGTGCGGCTTGTCATCGTCGGAGAGGGCGCCGAACGAAAGGTCCTCGCCGACCTTGTGTCGGAGCTTGGCGGCAATGCTTCGGTAACCTTTCTCGGCCAGGTCGCCGATGTGAATGACCTTCGCCATCTCTATGAAGACGCTCTGTGCTCCGTATCGCCGGGTTACGTTGGGCTAAGCCTCACACAAAGCCTCGGGTTTGGCGTTCCTATGCTGATCTCAAGGGACGAACCGCATTCTCCCGAACTCGAGCTCGCTCGAATCGGTGGCGTCGAGTTCTTCGAGACTGACTCGCCGCTTGCACTTGCGGCCGCTCTTGATGCGCTCGCGCCTGCCGGCAATGCATGCGAGCGACAGCGAATCAGCATCGCAATTCGGAAGACCTATTCGGCGGAAGCCATGGCGGCGGGGATCGCGTCGGCACTCAAGAACACCAAACAGGAACTCGGAGATGATGGATGGCCGTCGAATCGGTAGTCAAGGTACCCAAGAACCGCAGCCGTATCCCAGCACCGCTAGAGGGAATTGTTCGTACATTGCAGCGACGACTAATGATCCATGGGCTGGTGACGTACGGCAAGAACTTGCGAATGGGTAGTGATAGCACCTTGAGTTCGGTGCACGGGCTCAGAGTCGGTCACAATGTTTCGATTGGCCAGCGCACAGTCATCGAAGTCGACGGTGCAATCGGAGACTACTGCCTGATTGGGCGCGGGGTGCAGATTGTCGGTCGTGTGGATCATTCGATCGACGAGGTGGGAATTCCAATGGCGTTCTCGACGTGGGTTGGAGACCGACCCGCAGTCCCGCAGGATGCCGTACAGATTGGAAGTGATGTGTGGATTGGCGGTGGCGTCATTATTCTCGGAGGGGTCACTATCGGCGAGGGGGCCGTGCTTGGCGCTGGTGCTGTGGTGACACATGACATTGAGCCTTACGGAATTGCCGTCGGGAATCCCGCTCGAGTCATCCGGAAACGATTCGATTCTGATGCTCAGAGGCACGTGCACAGTACCGCTCTCCGTGTCGATAGTTCCGACGTGAGCGATAAGGGGTAGTTGAGCACATCACCACAATCTCTTGTGTCTTGCCGCGGTGGCGCGAGGCAGATCTGGAGCCGGTGTGAAGTGCTGCCAACATCCAGTTGGACAGGCGACTCGTTTTCCGGAGCGCCATCGAGCCAACACTTTATGCGCGGAATCGCGGCCCGAGATCCTCTGGGCTACGGGGGCCCCAGACCCGATTTGCAGGAATCGCACCGTTCACAGTTGTTCCGGGTGTCACGAGTGCCGAACGACCGATATCAGCGCCGCCGAGGACAATGCATCGGGAAGTCACCCAAGCCCCGTCGCCTATCCGAATCGCCTTGGTAATCAGCGCCATGTCGCGACGATGGGCGTGGCTGCCTGTCGTTAGGAATGTCTCTTGCGAAATTGAAACATCATGTCCGATAAATACGTCGTCTTGATTGTGGAACCAAACCCCTTCGCCGATCCAAGAGTTCGCTCCTACGTGCAGCTTCCACGGGAACTTCACTCGGGTTCTGGGCCGGAATATAACACCTGGGCCAATGTCTGCACCGAATGCCCTCAGGACCCGAACGCGAAGCCCGGAACTGACTTGCCATGGATTCGTAACGAACAACAGCTCCGCGACAGCCCAAAGATAGATCACAAACTTAGGGCGGTCCCATGCTTCTCTCGAGCCAGGGGCTGCAGCAAGGCTGATGACCGGAATCTCACTTGGGTCCAGTTCATCAGACGGCCTATTCGTCATCTTGTCCTCGCCGTGTCGCGGATGGTCCTCCCGTGGGACACGCCCTAGGAGTTTCGGTCAACACCGTAAGCCTAGGGCCCACGTTCGCCTGCAACGGGGGTGGGAATCGCGCTCGGCTGACACGGGTACGGAAGGTCGTTCGGATGATGCCCTTACGTCATGAGAATGAAATCATGCTGTAACCCGAAGGGGGGAGGCCCGAAACTGGACGACGCTAGGGTGTTAGTGAGTTCAGGAGCGCCTGTTTCGGGACCGGGCACACCTCCAGTTTGAGTAGTTGAACTGACTTTGAGCAAGTATCAAGAACCAGAAAGCAGATCGTCATTGACCAAGCAGACTCAGCTGAAGGTGCTCGTCATCGGCCTGAACTTCTCACCGGAGGTCACCGGGATAGCGCCATACACGAGTGGGCTTGTTCAGGGGCTTGTGGAACGCGGCTTCGCCGTCGATGTCATAACGGCACATCCTCACTACCCGGAGTGGAAAGTGCATGCCGGCTATGGCGGTGGAAAGACGTCCGAATTTCTAGATGGCGTTCGCGTCACACGGTTGCCGCACTACGTTCCATCCAGGCCCGAAGGCCTAAAGCGTTTGGCTTCTGAGATTTCCTTTGGAATACGCGTCATGTTTGCGAAATGGGGTCGCCCAGACGTGATTGTGATGGTGTCGCCAGCGCTTTTTTCGACCGCCCTCGCGATGCTCAGAGCGCGGATGAGCCACCGAAAGCGCATTGTTAACATTTGGATACAGGACCTCTATAGCTTGGGAATGGCCGAAACTGGGACCGGTTCAGATTTCATCACCAGGGTAGTGACTTGGGTAGAGAGGGTCACGATCGCGGCAGCATCGGGCGTGGTCGTAATTCATCCCCGGTTCGCCGCCCACCTGGGTGAAAAGTTCGGCATCGGATCTGCGCAAATTGAGGTAATTCGAAACTGGACCCACCTCAAACCGACGCCACCCTTCGATTTCACCGCCGTCCGTGCGACTCACGGCTGGAATCCCGATGAGACCGTTGTCCTACACGCTGGGAACATGGGGGTTAAGCAGGCTCTCGGGAATGTGGTCGAAGCCGCACGACTTGCGGAAGCACAGGACCTCCCGGTCCGCTTCGTTTTATTGGGAAACGGAAGTCAACGAGACGCGCTCATCGCCCAAGGAAGAGGCATCTCTCGACTGCAGTTCATTGATTCTCTCGACGACTTTGGTTTCCAAAGGGCACTCGCATCTGCAGATATCTTGTTGGTCAACGAGAAGCTCGGTGTTTCCGAGATGGCCGTGCCCAGCAAACTGACGTCTTATTACAATGCAGGTCGGCCCGTGATCGCGGCAACCGATCGACGAGGGGTGACTGCGGCCGAAATCGAGTCAGCGGGGGGAGGAGTCGTTGTAGACGCCGAAGTCCCGCAGGCAATAATCGATGAGGCAATTGGGCTCCGGGACGACCCAGCGCGCGCTGCTTTGTTCGGCGCGAATGGAATGCGCTACCGCGCAGACGTCCTAGGGCAAGAAGTGGCCATTGACCGATTTGCTCAATGGCTAAGGGGCTTGACGTCAATGCAGGACCATGTCGATGGTCACTCGCGTTCGTTAGGCAAAGATGGAGGAAATTCATGACAAAGCGCGCTCTCATCACTGGAATTACTGGTCAGGATGGTTCGTACCTTGCCGAGCTCTTGCTCTCGAAGGGTTACGAGGTGCACGGGCTAATTCGACGTGCTTCGACGTTCAATACGGCCCGAATTGATCACCTGTATGTTGACCCGCACGACCCCGAGGCCAAGTTGTTCCTTCACTATGGCGATCTCAGTGACGGCAGCCGCCTTGTAACTCTGCTCGCCGAGATTCAGCCGCACGAGGTCTACAACCTTGCTGCGCAATCGCATGTTCGTGTGTCCTTCGACGAGCCCGAGCACACCGGTGACACGACGGGTATGGGCACCATCCGCCTGCTCGAGGCCGTACGCATGTCTGGTATTGAGACACGGTTCTACCAGGCGTCGAGCTCGGAGATGTTTGGGGCTACTCCGCCACCTCAGAATGAGGAGACCCCGTTCTACCCCCGCTCGCCGTACGGCGCAGCCAAGGTTTACAGCTACTGGATCACTAAGAATTACCGCGAGGCATATGACATGTTTGCCGTGAATGGAATTCTCTTTAACCACGAATCTCCGCGCCGTGGCGAGACTTTTGTTACTCGAAAGATCACACGCGCCGTCGCAGCCATCAAGGCGGGTAAACAGGATCATGTCTACCTCGGCAACCTCGATTCGATCCGTGACTGGGGCTACGCCGCAGAATATGTAGAGGGCATGTGGCGCATGCTGCAGGTTGACGAGCCCGATGACTTTGTCCTTGCCACCGGCGGAAACTTCACGGTGCGGGACTTCGTGGCAACCTCGTTCAGCCACGCCGGCCTCAAATGGGAAGATCACGTGCGCTTCGACGAGCGATACTTGCGCCCCACGGAGGTGGACGCACTCGTTGGCGACGCCTCCAAAGCTGAGGCCAAGCTTGGCTGGAAGGCCACGGTCGACACCGCTGAACTCGCCCGCATCATGGTGGACGCCGACATCGTCGCGCTCGAGCATGCGGGTGGCCACTGGATCGACGAGGTCAAGCTCGCGAGCTGGGGTACGAAGTAGTCATGGCTGACGACCGCGACCACGTCGAATTCGTGCCAGGAGTCCTGGATCGCTCAAGCCGGTTTTACGTCGCAGGTCATCGCGGCTTGGTCGGATCCGCGATCTGGCGCCGACTCGAGGCGGAGGGATTCACCGATCTGGTCGGTCGGAACTCTTCTGACCTGGATCTCAAGGACCGAGATGCCGTTTTCGCGTTCTTTGAGGAAGCGAAGCCGCGTTACGTAGTATTGGCGGCCGCGAAGGTGGGCGGGATCCTGGCGAACAGCACGTTCCCGGTCGACTTCTTGAGCGACAACTTGCGGATACAGGTGAACGTGCTCGACGCAGCCCTAAAGTATGGCGTCGAACGCCTCCTGTTTCTGGGATCGTCCTGCATCTATCCGCGTCTCGCCCCGCAACCAATACGAGAGGACACCCTCCTCACCGGACACCTCGAACCGACGAACGACGCCTACGCGATCGCGAAGATCGCAGGAATCCTGCAGATTCAGGCCGTTCGGCGCCAGTACGGCTTGCCGTGGATCTCAGCGATGCCGACGAACCTCTATGGTCCTGGAGACAATTTCTCACCGAAAGGGTCACACGTTCTTCCGGCCCTCATCCGTCGATATGACGAGGCGGCGCAGTCTGGCATCGCGACGGTTACCAACTGGGGGACAGGCACTCCACGCCGCGAGTTCCTACACGTCGACGACATGGCCGCAGCGTGTTTGCACTTGATGGAACACTACGACGGTCCCGAGCAGGTAAACGTAGGCACCGGGTCCGACGTGACTATTCGTGAAATTGCGGAGACAATCGCGCGGGTCGTGGGATTCACAGGAGAGACTCTTTGGGACACTGAGAAGCCGGACGGCACGCCCCAGAAACTCCTCGACGTCTCCAAGCTCGCAGACGCAGGCTGGACAGCTCAGATCGGGCTGGAAGACGGGCTTGTGTCAACGGTTCAGTGGTACCGGGACCACGTCACTAGCATTCGACAGTAGGGGTGTTGAGCGAAAAGCGAGCGCACGCCCGCGAGGCGTGCGCTCGCTTTTGGCCTACTCGGGTGTATGCAATGCAACGAAATGTTCACCCGATAGAAACACGCGAACTGGAAGCGGGCTGTGAATGTCCCCTAAAGTAGGGGGTAGCCTCACTCGAGGTCAGCCAGTGTCGGCGAAAAATCATTTGATCCACAGCAGGGATAACACCATGGCAAAAAAGATCCTGGCGGTGATTGGACTCGCAGTCCTCGCCGTTTTCGCAGTACCGGCCGCAGCTAACGCTGCCGGCTACGTCCCGGCAGCAAACGTTGCCGTCTCCGACAGCACCCCGGTTCCCGGCCAGGCAGTGACGGTCTCGTTCGACGGCGCGTCCTTCACGCCCGGCGAGAGCGTCTCCTTCGCTGTCACCGGTTCGGGCCTCGCCACTCTCTCCATCGTGAAGTCCGGAACCGCGACTCTCGTCAAGTCGGCCACCACCACCGGCGCAGCCAGCGTATCCGTCACGCTTCCGACGGATGCGACCGGTTCCTACACAACCACGGCCACCGGCCTCACATCCGGCACCGTCGGTACCGCGACACTCACCGTCGTGGCCGCTGACAACGGCGCCACCGGTCAGACCCTCGCCAGCACCGGCTATAACACCCCGGTCCTTCTGATCTGGGCGGCCGCTGGCGCGCTCCTCCTCGGTATCGCCCTCGTGGTTGTGCTGAGCTTCGTTCGCCGTCGCCGCGTAGCCGCGTAGCGTTTACTCAACAGGCAACTTCTTCCGACACTGTGTGAAGTTGATCGCCACGAAGTGAAACCCCCAGGAAGGCCCCGGACATCGTCCGGGGCCTTTCTTGACGCAGGAGGCAGGTGCGCTGCCGTCCGTTACACCGAGGTGAGTTCGATTCTCGGTTCCGCCGCCGTTAGGCTTTTTGTATGGAGTTAGACGTATGAAGATTTCTGTCATTGGTTGTGGGTATCTCGGGGCCGTGCACGCGGCCGCGATGGTCGAACTCGGGCACGAGGTCGTCGGTATCGACGTCGACGCGAAGAAGATCGCGCAGCTTGCCGTCGGACTTCCGCCGTTCTTCGAACCCGGCCTTCCCGAGATCCTGACCTCGGCCATGGCCACGGGTCGGCTCCGCTTCAGCACGGACATTGCCGAAGTTGCTGGCTCCCGCGTGCACTTCGTCGCGGTTGGCACCCCTCAGAGGCCCGGCAGCTACGCCGCGGACCTCACCTACGTGGACGCCGCAGTACAGGCGCTCCTGCCGCACCTCAGCGCGGGGGACCTGGTTGTGGGCAAGAGCACTGTCCCCGTCGGGACCGCCACTCGTCTCGCGGGCATCGTGGAAGCATCGGGAACCGGTGCGACACTCGCCTGGAACCCCGAGTTCCTGCGTGAGGGCTTCGCCGTGAAAGACACCATCAGTCCGGACCGCCTCGTTTACGGTGTTGCCGCCGGTGAGCCCGGCGAGCACGCTACCGCGCTGCTCAACGAGATCTACGCCGCCGCACTTGCCGCCGAGACGCCGCTCGTGGTCACCGACTTCGCCACTGCAGAACTCGTCAAGGTCGCTGCCAACGCGTTTCTCGCGACGAAGATCAGCTTCATCAACGCCATGGCCGAAATCGCCGAGGTCACCGGTGCTGACGTGACCCAGCTTGCCGACGCGATCGGCTACGACAACCGCATCGGGCGTCGCTTCTTAGGCGCTGGAGTCGGTTTCGGCGGCGGCTGCCTCCCAAAGGATATCCGTGCCTTCACTGCCCGAGCCGAAGAGCTCGGGCGTGGCGAGTCTGTCGGGTTCCTCAAAGAGGTCGATGCGATCAACCTGCGTCGACGCCAGCGTGCGATCGACCTCACCGTCTCGGCACTCGGCGGTAGCGCCTACAACGCCAAGGTGGCCGTGCTCGGCCTCAGCTTCAAGCCGCACTCCGACGATGTGCGTGACTCGCCAGCACTCGACGTTGCTGTGCAACTGCACGGTCTTGGCGCCAACGTCGTTGCGACTGACCCTCAGGGGATCGAGAACTCGCGGGCCCGGCACCCGCAGCTCACCTATTCGACCGACCTCGAGGAGACCTTGCGCGGCGCCGACGCTGTCGTGCTCGTGACCGAGTGGCCTGAATTCCGGCACCTCGACCCGGCGTGGGTCGGTGCCCTGGTCAAGAACAAGATCGTCATCGATGGACGTAACTCCTTCGACGCCGCCGCATGGCGTGCTGCCGGCTGGACGTACCATGGTCTGGGCCGTCCATAACCACACCGACATCGGGCATTCTCAGTATTCAGATAGGAACACAGCACGCTCATGACGACTCTTCCCCGCTTGGTGGCCTTTGACCTGGACGACACTCTTGCCGCCTCCAAGTCTCCGATCGATCCTCGGATGGCAGACCTGATGGTGCGCCTGCTCGGTGTTGTGGAGGTCTGCGTGATTTCCGGTGGCCAGATCGGCCAGTTCCACATGCAACTCATCGACAACCTCATCGACGTCGACGACGCCGCGCTGGCCCGCCTGCACCTGATGCCCACCTGCGGTACGCAGTACTTCCTGCATAAGCAGGGTGGCTGGACACAGATTTACGCGGAGTACCTCTCGGATGATCAGAAGTCGCGCGCGCTCGTGGCCGTAGAGACCACGGCCCGGCAGCTCGGCTACTGGGAGAGCGACACCTGGGGCCCGATCCTCGAAGACCGCGGTTCACAGATCACGTTCTCGGCACTCGGCCAGGCCGCTCCCGTGGCATCCAAGGTCGCCTGGGACCCGACCGGAAGCAAGAAGAACACCCTGCGTGAAGCGGTGCAGCTACTGCTGCCCGACCTCGAGGTGCGCTCCGGAGGGTCAACCTCTGTCGATATCACCCGACAGGGCATCGACAAGGCCTACGGCATGAAGAAGCTCGCCCAGCTGACCGGTGTGCCCCTCGACGACATGCTCTTCGTGGGCGACCGCCTCGACGAGAACGGCAACGATTACCCGGTGCTCGCGCTCGGGGTCGAGTGCTTCGCTGTCGAGGGCTGGGAAGACACTGCCGCGTTCCTGGAGACGTTGATTCCCAAGCTCGCCGCCGCATCCGTCTGACGAGTCGTCAGCCTCCGTCGACTGGGACGTCCAGGGTGCTCAGCGTTAACTTGCGCTCGAGCTTCCGCCATTTCGCGAGCACGAGGGTGGCCCCGTCGGCGCGGAGGTCTTGGACGAGCCCGATCGTGAGTACAGCGCGCTTCATCGAATTGTTCCAACCCTGCAGGGGGTAGTAGACCGAGACGATCTTCGGCACGGCCTTCGGGTTGTCGAACTTGTCGAGAACGAGCGGGTGGATCGATTTTAGGTCGACCTGCCAGGCGGCAGGAAAGGAGTCGGGCGAGGGTGGCGGCGTTTCGGGGCGCGGTGACGACATTGTGAATCCTCTGGTGACGATTGGCGGGGTCGGGGCGGAATCGTTAGTGCACTCTGGCCAGAATACGGCCGAAGAAGTACGAACGTGCTGAACTTTTACAAAGCGCAATGTCCGGGAAATGAACTCGTCACGCACTGCCGGTGTACCCACAAGAAGGGGCACGGAACCAGACGGTTCCGTGCCCCTTCGGGGTGCTGCGTGCTCCCGCTATTCGAGGGTCGCGGCGAACTCCTGCAGCCAGACGCGCAGGTCCGGGCCGAGGTCGGGGCGGTCGACAGCGAGCTGCACGATGGCCTTGATGTAGTCGAGCCGGTCGCCGGTGTCGTAGCGGCGACCGCGGAAGATGACGCCATAGACGCCGCCCGTGAACTGCGGGTTGACCGCCATCACCTGCAGGGCATCGGTGAGCTGGATCTCGTTGCCCTTGCCGGGCTTGGTGTTCTGCAATACCTCGAAGATCTCGGGGCGGAGCACGTAGCGACCGATGATGGCCAGGTTCGACGGGGCATCCGCTGCGGAAGGCTTCTCGACCAGGCCGGTCACCTTCACCACGTCGGGGTCGTCCGTGGTCGCGACGGCGGCGCAGCCATAGAGGTGGATGGCCTCCGGCTCGACCTCCATCAGGGCGATGATCGTGGCGTTGCGTTTGGTCTGCTCGGTGAGCATCTTGGACAGCAGCACATCGCGGTCGTCGATGATGTCGTCGCCCAGGAGAACGGCGAAGGGCTCGAACCCGATGTGCATCCTTGCACGCAATACGGCGTGGCCGAGACCGAGCGGGTCGCCCTGGCGCACGTAGTGCACGTCGGCGAGTCCGGTGGCGAAACGCACCTTGGCGAGGCGGTCCTGGTCGCCCTTCTTTTCGAGGAGGTCCTCGAGCTCGGTCATCCGGTCGAAGTGGTTCTCGAGCGCGTTCTTGTTGCGGCCCGTGATCATGAGCACGTCGGTGAGGCCGGCGGCGACGGCTTCCTCCACGACGTACTGGATTGCCGGCTTGTCCACGACCGGGAGCATCTCCTTGGGCATGGCCTTCGTGGCGGGCAGGAAGCGCGTACCCAACCCGGCGGCGGGGATGACGGCTTTGGTTATCTTCGTGGTCATGCCACTCAGGTTATTGAAGAAAGGTTACGGCGTCATTACGCGGTGATAGACGGCGTGTCGCCCCCCGTTTGCGGGTGTATTTGGGCTTTCGTCCCCCGGGACAGGGCTTGCGGCCCGAGCTATATTGTTTGCACCTGAAACGCACCGTTCTTACACCGCGACTGCTGGAGGCCCACCGTGTCGAATCCGAATCGAGAATCGTGACGGAGGCGGCCGCTGTACGCCAGCCGTCGGGGGTCTGGCGAATCACCTCCATCGTGCTCGTGCTCGTTCTGGCGGCGGCGGCCGGTGTCGCGAGCATCGGGTCCATCGTGGGGCGACTCTTCGACCTTAAGCTCCCCACCCTGTCTCACCCGTTTCCGGCGGATGCCGCCCGGCCGCCAGCATCGACCGGGCTCGCCGCAGGGGCGCAGAACATCCTGCTGCTGGGCTCGGACACGTGGGATCAAGTCAACGGTTCGCTCGTGAACATCAGTAAACAGCGCTCCGACACCATCATGGTTGTACACATTCCGGCAGACAGGCACCACGTCTACGTGATGTCGATCCTGCGGGACAGTTGGCTCGACCTGCCCGGCCATGGCTCGGACAAGATCAACGCGGCGCTCTCCTATGGCGGCGTTCCGCTCGCCGTGCAGACGATCGAGGGACTCATCGGCACGCGCATCGACCACGTCGCACTCGTGGACTACGCCGGGTACAAGGGGCTCACCGATGCGCTCGGCGGGGTGGACATCCTGAACCCGGTCGGTTTCCAGTCCTCCGCGAGCGATCACTACTACCCGTCGGGGATGCAGCACCTCACCGGCGACGAGACCCTCGCCTTCGCGCGCGAGTGGCGGGCGTTCCCCGACGGGGACTTCCAACGGGTGCGCAACCAGCAGCTGGTGATGCGGGCCACGCTCACCAAGGCGATGCAGCCGGAGACGCTGACCGATCCCGGCAAGGTCTCCGCCCTCTTGTCTGCGGTGCGTCCGTACATTGCCGTGGACGAAGGCCTCAACGTGGACTACCTGACGGCGCTTGCGGGGTCGCTGGCCAGCATCGGCTCGACGGATTTCACGTTCTTCACGGCGCCGACCAAGGGGATCGCAGTGTCGAGCGACGGGCAGTCGATCGTGAACCTCGACCTGGCGAAGCTCGCGACAGTGCAGCACGCGTTCCAGACGGATACCCTCGACACGTTCGAGCCAGAGTACCAGACCATGCAGATAGTCCCGGCGCCGTAGGTCCTGGGGCGGCAGTCGTACAGCGTGGCGTGGTCGTCGGGCCGGTTGCAAGGAAGTGACCTCTACCGCGGGGATGTGACACTGCGTGGCTGGCTCCTCAAGCCAGATTGTGCCTACGATGATCGCATGTTCATTCTCTTGTGCCCGAACTGCGACAGCCCTGTCGTGCGCGGGCCTTATGCCATGCTGGCGGAGCTTGACGTGCGGTCCTGGGTGGATCGGTGCCCGCGAGAGGGCTGCGGGTGGGAAAACTCGGGGATGGACCTGATCTGAGGCGAGGTCGACACCACAGCGGCGGGGGGAGCGCTAACACCGAGCGTTAAAGTCGTTGCCCAGATGGCGCTTCTGGACGATAATCGTGTTCACCCGAAAGTGTTCTGCGCGTTCAGAGGTTTTGCGCGCATGCTCGTAAGAAATGGATAGGCCATGACGTCAGTGCAGACAACCCAAGCCACACGTGCTCCGGAGGGAGTGACGGGCGGGGAGGCCGCGTTCGAGTACCTCCGTCGTCGCATCCTTTCGGGCGAGATCCCCGCACGAGCGGTGATCAGGGAGCAGTCCCTTGCGGAAGAGCTGGGTCTCAGCCGCACCCCGGTTCGTGAGGCTCTCCGCCGCCTGCACGAGTCCGGGTTGGTGGAATTCACGCCCCATCGCGGTGCGACGGTCGTCTCCTGGACGAAGGAACAGGTGCGGGACACGTACGTGCTGCGCGGCGATCTGGAGAGTCGCGCCGCCGGCCTGGCTGCGGCCCGCATCGACGACGTCACTCTCGCTCGACTCGCTGAACTCATCGTCGCGATGGACGATTTTGTGCTGTCCACTGACGACGAGGGTGTCGCCCGCCTGGGCGAGCTCAACGCCGAATTCCACCACGTTGTCATAGCGGCATCGGGGCATCAGAAGCTGGTCCGGCTGATCAACTCCGTCGGCCGTGTGCCGATGATGGCGGAGGTCTTCCGCCGTGAGGGCGGACATTTTCGGGCTATCAGCAACCACCACCATAGAGACCTCCTCGCCGCGCTCCGAACGCACGATGCGCTGTGGGCCGAAGCGACGATGCGCGCTCATGTACTCGGCGCGCGAAACGCGATTCTAGGCTGGGACGGTGCTGAGCCCGGACCTGGTGATGGTGCGGGGTTCGAGAATGCGGATGCGGGTCGTGGTGCGCGTTTTGATACTGACTAGGGGTCGGGGAACGGTGCACGCCGGGCTCGGACGGAGCTAGTAGACGTCGTCCCAGTGGTCTTCGGACGCCCAGTCGGCACTCGACGATGCGACCGCCCGTGTGGTGGTGATTCCGGTGTCGCGCTCGGAAGTGAGGACGTCGATTTGATCGCGCAGGACCGCCACTGCGCGGGACGTGTCACGTTCGGCCCCGAAGTCGTCCTCTGGAATGCTGATGAGTTCGCTGCCGGGGGCGACAAGAAGGTTGACGAGTTTTTCGCTGCCGTCCAGGGTGAAGGAGGGAACCACGAGCAGTTCCGAATTGTGGCCGTACGTGAGCAGCGCTGTCAGCTCCAGCACCGCGTCGGCAACGGCATCCGTGGTGAGGAACGTCATGCCGCAGAACGACATTCTCTTCATGATTCCCCCGACCTTCGCAGCGCCGAGGCTGCCCGGCTGATAAGCAAAATGCTAGGCCATTCCCCGGCCGACGGCCAGTAAGAAAAACCGGCTCCCGTCATCACGGCCGGTGCTGAACTTGCCCGGCGTCCCCGGCCGAGGTTCCTCGGGACGGTGAGTTAGACATCCGCAGCGTGGGTGCGCGGGCGGGCGATCTCGGCGAGGATCAGCAGCACGAGGCCGAGGAGGGCGCCGACGACGGCCCCGCTCGTGTTGGCGATGACGTCGTTGAGGGTCGCGAAGCGGTTCGAGAGGAAGAACAGCTGGCAGAGCTCGATTGTGCAGCTCGCGGCGAACCCGACGAGAATCGCCAACCACCAGCGCCGGGCGCCGGCGAGCACCACGATGAACACCCCGACCGGGATGAACAGCACGATGTTCGCGCCGAACTCGACCGTGCTGTAGCGGAACCAGCCCGGGGCGCCGTGCTGGTGCAGCCAGTTGATCAGGTGCAGCAGCGGGCCGTCGATGTTACGGTCGACCGGAACCGGCCAGAACGCGATCAGGGCGAGGGCGACCACGTAGACGACGGCGAGGGCGATCACCCAGCGGCGCAGAAGCGGATGCCGGTGCCCGGTCCCCGCGGGGACGGGTCGTCCCTGCCGTCCAGCGATCGTGTCGAACACCACAGCACCTCCCCGGAACAGAGCGGGTGAGCGACCGGTCCGACGGCGTCGGGTTGTGGACCACGTCACCAGCGATCCGTCCACTGTATGCCTTCCGGCTGGTCGCCCGCTGGAGTCCGCGCGAACCAATTCGACGGAGTTCTCGGGTTTTTGGCACGCGGGACGGAGGTTGAACCGGTTCCGAACGGAAAAAGTCCGTCGAATCGGTCAGGGGCGGATGTGGGGCGGCGCGCGGTGTTGGGGGAGGGGGTTAGCCGGTGCCGGCGCCGTGGTAGAACGCGGAGGCGCTCACGGAGTGCAGCGCGACGACCTCCGGTACGCCGGACCTGGCCCCGGGTGCGAGGTCTGCGGGACTGAGGGTATACGGCTGGCGGGCGTCGTTCGCGG
>NZ_JASJVF010000015.1:0-29173 GCF_035019805.1 Cryobacterium sp. 10I1 | reverse complement strand
TTCCTCGCGAAAGCGGGTGAGCCGTCGTTCTGAGCGCGGCAGAACGACGATTCACCCGCTCTCGCGGAGGCGAACCGGACTGCGTGCACGGCACCGCATCGGAAGCCAGTACTGTTCAAGTGTCGACCGGCACCAATGCCCGGCAGTTGGGGGGAGCGGTGGTGCGCGTCAGCCGTGACAGTCGGGTCGTTTCCGCCCTCGTCGCCCTGGTGACCCTCTTCTCCCTGGTCCGGTGGTACATGCTCGACCTGTCGGCCGGCGCAGCGTTGCCACACGACGTCATGAAGCCGACAACGATCGTTGGGCTCCTCGTTCTCGCGGTCGCCCTCGCCCTCGCCGACCGCCCGGCGGTCGCGACAGCGCTGGGCGCCGCCGCGACCGTCATCGGCGGACTGACCCTCGCCGAATACGTCTCGGGCGTTGGCCTGGGCGTCGACGTTCTCCTGCCGGGGCTCCGCCTCGGTGGCTCGCCACCAAGAATGGCGATCGGGACCGCACTCTCCCTCGTGCTCCTCGGACTCGCCTTCTGCCTCCGTGGCGTGGCGGGTGCCGCCGTCACCGCCGGCTTCGCCGTTCTCACCCTGTTGCTGGTGCTCCTGACGATCCTCAGCGCCGCTTACGGAGTATCGGCCGTGAGTGACCCCGGCCGGCCGCTGAACATCTCCACGCTCACCGTTCTCTGCGTGGGCGCGATCGCCGCGGCCATCCTGTACGAACGACCGGATATCGGGCTGGTCGGCCTGGTCCGCGACCGCCGGAGTGCGGGCCGGCTACTCCGAAGCGGTCTCCCCATTATCATTCTCGGTCCGTTCTTTCTTGGTTGGCTGCGCCTCTGGGCCCAGCGAGAAGGCTGGTTCGACGCCGAATTGGGCAACGCGCTGCTCGTCTCGTCCACCATCGGGCTCGTCCTCGGCGTCGCCTGGATCGCGGCCGGACGGCTCCGCGCGCTCGACATCCAACGGGACGGCGCTTTCGACGCCCTGGCCGTGGCCAATGCAACCCTGGAGAGCGCGGTGCACGACCGTACCCGCGAACTGGCCAGGACCGCCGAGCGACTGCACGCGCTCATCCGCATCGCGCCCGTCGGCA
The DNA here is from genome assembly GCF_035019805.1 of Cryobacterium sp. 10I1. Lineage (NCBI taxonomy): Bacteria > Bacillati > Actinomycetota > Actinomycetes > Micrococcales > Microbacteriaceae > Cryobacterium > Cryobacterium sp. 10I1. Next base: position 28,084 of record NZ_JASJVF010000015.1, on the reverse strand, counting down.
TCGTGCAATTCGACGCCGGCGGCGGCGTCGTCACAACCAACGAGCAGTGGATGCGAATGACCGGACTGAGCGTCGAGGCGTCGCGGGGAGATGGCTGGGGCCGGAACATCCACGCCGACGACGCGGAGCGGGTGATCGACGCGTGGAGGACGACCGTCGCATCCGGTGCCGCCTTTGAATCGACGTTCCGGTTCCAGACCCTGACCGGTGAGGCGAAATGGGTGCAGGCGAGCGCCACCCGGATTCTCGACACGACCGGCGTCACCGGCTACCTGTTGAGCGTCACCGACGTCACGGCCGTGCGAGCGGCGGAGGCGCGTGTGGAGCACCTCGCCTTCCACGACCCCCTGACGGACCTGCCCAACCGCCTGCTCCTGCTCGACCGGCTCGACCAGGCACTCCTCTTCGCCGCCAGGGCGCACCGTGGAGTCGGCCTGCTCTTCATCGACCTCGACCGCTTCAAGGTCGTCAACGACAGCCTCGGCCACCACGCCGGCGACGCGGTCCTCGCCCAGATCGCGGTCCGGCTGCGCGCGGCGGTCCGGGCCTCTGACACGGTCGCCCGGATCGGCGGCGATGAATTCGTCGTGCTCTGTCCCGACATCGGCACGGGCGCGGAGGCACGCCGGATCGCAAAGGCGGTGCAAGCCGCGGTGTCCCTGCCCATTGAGATCGGCGACCAGACCGCAATGGTCGACACGAGCATCGGCATCGCCGTCAGCACGGGTACCGAGGACGCCGAGACGCTGCTCCGGCAGGCCGACCAGGCGATGTACCTGGCGAAGGACCAGGGTCGCGCCCGGTACGAGGTGTTCAACGACGACCTGCGCGGGCGCATCCGCCGGCGGGTCGACACGGAGATCGGGCTTCGCACTGCTGTCGGACGCAGTGAGATCGAGACCTGGTACCAGCCGATCGTCGACCTGCAGAACCCGCGGGTCGCGGCGGCCGAGGCCCTGGCGCGCTGGCGGCGACCGGAAATCGGCATTGTCGCGCCGGGCGATTTCATCGCGATCGCCGAGGAGACCGGGCTGATCAGGGACATCGGCCGCGCGGTGCTTCGGCAGGCGTGTTCTGCGGCCACTTCGCTCGATGCCGATCAAGCCGTCAGCGTCAATGTCTCCGCGCGGCAGTTCGTGCGCTCGGACTTCGGCACCGTCGTTCGCCGCGCCCTCCTCGAGACCGGGCTGGCGCCCGGCCAGCTCTGGCTAGAACTCACCGAGAGCGCCGTTATCGACGTCATGGATTCGGCGACCCGCACGTTCGACGAACTGCGCGATCTCGGCGTCCGCCTTGCGATCGACGACTTCGGAACCGGCTATTCCTCGTTCGCCCAGCTCCGTTCGCTGGAGGTCGATCTACTCAAGATCGACATGACCTTCATCGACAACCTTGTCTCCTCTGACCGCGACCAGGCGATCGTACGGGGAATCCTGCACCTGGCCGATTCCCTCGGACTCGACGTCGTCGCCGAGGGAATCGAGACCAGCGAACAGCTTGAGCTCCTCCGAGATATGGGCTGCCGCTACGGTCAGGGTTATCTCTTCGCGCGCCCGCAGCCGGACATTTCGGTCGCGGTCCTCGTCCACTGAGACGACCGAAGGACGGTGCCAGCGCCCGCGGGTGAGCTCAGTAGCGCTGGGGGGCCGGCGGTTCGTTGCCGAGGATCTCCTCGATCGCTGCGACCACTTCGGCGGTCAGAGCGGCCTTCGAGTCCAGGGCCGCGAGGTTGTCGGCCAGTTGTTCCTTCTTACTCGCCCCCAGGATCACCGTCGACACCCGCGGGTTGCGCAGGCACCAGAGCAGCGCCAGGTGCGTCAAGGGCAGCCCGGCATCCGAGGCGACGGTCGCCAGTCTGCGGACCTTCTCGAGCTTGGCCTTCCCGGCTTCGGATTCCCACTCCGCCCTGAGCCACTCGTAGCCCGGGAGGTTCATCCGGCTGTCCGAGGGAACCCCGTCGTTGTACTTGCCGGTGAGGACCCCGGAGGCCAGCGGCGACCAGATGGTCGTGCCGAGGCCGAAGGTGTCGTACAACGGCAGGAACTCGCTCTCCACCTTCTGGCGCGTGAACATGTTGTACTGCGGCTGTTCCATGGTCGGCGGCGTGATGTGCAGGGCCCGGGCGACGGCGTGGGCCTCGGTGATCTGCTGCGCACTCCACTCCGACGTTCCCCAGTACAGCACCTTGCCTTGCATGATGAGGTTGTGCATCGCCCAGACCGTCTCTTCGATCGGCGTATCGATGTCGGGACGGTGGCAGAAGTAGAGGTCGAGGTAGTCCACCCGCAGGCGCTTCAGCGCGGCATGGCAGGCTTCGGTCACGTGCTTGCGCGACAAGCCCCGCTGCGTGGGCTTCGATCCGCCCCAGAAGACCTTCGACGACACGGCGTAGGAATCACGGTCCCAGCCGAGCTTCTCCAGCGCGGCCCCCATCAGGGCCTCCGATGCACCTGCTTCATAGCCTTCGGCGTTGTCGAAGAAGTTGATCCCCGAGTCATAGGCGAGCGTCATCAACGCCAGCGCGTCGTCCTCGCGCACCTGCTTGCCGAACGTCACCCACGACCCGAGGGACACCTCGCTGACCTGCAGCCCGGACTTGCCCAAACGGCGATACTCCATGTTCAATCCCTCTCAGTCGCGACCGGCCCGAACCAGACATCCTGGCGATCGGACCTCACTGGAACACTACGGCCCGCAGCTGCACGGATGCGCCGCGCGGCCCTCCGGAGCCGGGGCTACACTGTCGTCGTCGCGGGGGACGCACGAGAAACCAGACAACGACTCTCCGGAAGGTACGGGCCAGACATGCTGCACACCGACATCCCCAATCCAACGTCGATCCGGCAGCTGGCGGCCGTGCGGGAACCGTTCTGCGTCTCGATCTATCTGCCCACGAGTCCGGTTCCGACCGAATCCGAACCGTCCCGGATCGAGCTCCGCAACCAGGTTGCGGCCGCAGCCCGGCAGCTCACCGAGGCCGGGGCGGGCCGGGCCGCCGTCGAAGAGCTCGAGGACGCGATCGCGGACCTCATCCAGGACCGTCAGTTCTGGTCCTACCTGTCGCGGTCGCTCGCGATCTTCCACTACTCGGGCCACCTGCAGACGTTTCGGGTGCCCAACGTGCTCCCCTCCGTGCTCGAGGTGGCCGATCGCCTGTACATCAAGCCCCTGCTCCGGGCGATCACCTTCCCGCAAACGGCGTTCGTGCTCGCCGTGTCGCAGAATGCGGCCCGGCTGGTCGAGGTCTCGCCGGACGCGGGAGCATACGTCGTCGACGTGCCCGGCCTGCCTGCTGACGCGGCGAGCGCCGTCGGTCTTCCGTCGATCAGCGGCCGATCACCGTCCGGGCGCATCCAGGGCTCAGAGGGGCAGAAGGTGCGCCTCGCCCAGTATTCCCGATCGGTGGATGCCGCGATCAGGCCACTCGTGACGGGTTCGGGCCTGCCACTCATTCTGGCCACCGCGGAACCGTTGAACAGCATCTTCCGCGGGGTCAGCGGGTATCCGCTCCTCGCCGCCCCGACCATCGAAGGAAACCCCGACGAACGGACTCCCGAGGAGCTCGCGGCCGTCGCGCGTCCCGTCCTGGACCGGCTCTATGCCGCCCAGCTCGGTGAACTCTCCGATCTGATCGAGGCCCGTTTCAACGAGGGCCGCGGCGCCACCGACCTCAGCGATATCGCCCGTGCCGCCACCTACGGCGCCATCGACACCCTCGTTGTCGACATCGACCGGAAGATCCCGGGGTACGTCGACGAGGAATCCGGTGCGATCACCTTCGACGACGTCGACGACGCCCACAACTACGGCGTCGTGGACGAGATCGCCCGCCGGGCCCTGCTCTCGGGCGCGCGGGTGCTCGCGGTCCGCGCCGACGACGTTCCCGGCGGAGGGCCGGCCGCGGCCATCACCCGATTCGCCGTGTGAACGATTTCGCCAGGCGCGTACTTTTCGCTGATGCGGGAACATTTTCCGCCCGGACCTCGTTGTCGCGATCATGACAACTATCGGAATCATCGGAGCAGGAAACATCGGCAGCCAGGTCGCCCGCAAGGCGATCGAGAGCGGCTACGACGTCGTGATCAGCAACTCTCGCGGCCCGGAGACCCTCGCGGACCTCGTGGCCGAACTCGGCCCGAAGGCGACGGCCGGAACCGCCGTCCAGGCGGCAGAGGCCGCAGACGTCGCCGTCGTGACCGTGCCGCTCAAGGCATACGCGGACGTGCCCGTCGAGCCACTCGCCGGCAAGATCGTGATCGACACCAACAACTACTACTTCGAACGCGACGGCCACATCGACGCCCTCGACAAGGGCGAGGCGACCGTCACCGGCATGCTGCAGGCGCACCTGCCCACGTCCCGGGTCGCGAAGGGCTTCAACCACATCATGGCCGTCGACATCACCGGAGACGCGCACCCCGCCGGCGACCCGGCGCGGCGCGCGCTCGCGACCTCGTCTGACTTCGCGGATGCCTCCGACTTCGTCACGAAGCTGTATGACGAATTCGGCTTCGACACCGTGAACATCGGCCCGCTCTCCGAGAGCTGGCGAGTCGAGCGCGACCGCCCGGCCTACGTGATCCGCCAGAACACCGCCGAGCTCGAGGCCAACCTCGCGAAGGCCCCGCGCACGGTCTGACCTTCGCACGGTCTCATCGTCGGCCTCGCAGCATCCGCCCTACCGCGAGAGCGGAGACAGGACGGCGATCGTCAGCGGCGGCGCGCGGCCGGGGTGAGCTCGGTCGCTCCGTAGCTGTTGTCGTCGGGGTTCAAGGTGACGCCGGGGGCGACGAGAGCGTCGATCGCGTCGAGCACCTCGGTGGAAAGGATCACGTCCGCGGCGGGAAGCTGCGAAATGAGTTGCTCCATCGTGCGCGGGCCGATGATCGCCGAGGTGACTCCCGGGTGGTTGATCACGAATGCTATCGCCATCTGGATCAGTGTGAGACCGGCCTCGTCAGCGACCCGGGCGAGGGCGTCGACGACCTCGAGCTTCTGCTGGTTGGCGACGCTCGTCATATCGAAACGGGCGCTCGGGCGTGCCGCCGAGGTCGGGACGGGAGCGGCGTCCTTGCGCCACTTGCCGGAGAGCCACCCGCCGGCGAGTGGGCTGTACGTGAGGGTGCCCATGCCGTAGCGACGTGCCGTGGGAAGGACATCCTGCTCGATGCCGCGGACGAGGAGCGAATAGGGCGGCTGTTCGGTGACGAACCTGGCGAGGTTCCGGTCGCGTGCGGCCACCTGCGCCTCGACGATCTGGCTGCCGGAATACGACGACGAGCCGATATAACGGACCTTTCCCTGCCTGACCAGATCGGTCAGCGCGCCGAGCGTCTCTTCGACGTCCATCGCGGCGCTCGGGCGGTGCACCTGGTACAGGTCGAGGTAGTCGGTCCCGAGGCGGCGCAGTGAGCCTTCGACGGCCTGCATGATCCACTTCCGAGACCCGCCACTCTGGTTCGGGCCCTTCCCCATCGGCATGAAGAACTTGGTGGCGAGGACGACATCGTCACGACGTCCCGCGAGGGCCTTCCCGACGATCTCCTCTGATCCGCCTCCGGAGTAGACGTCGGCAGTGTCGACGAAGTTGATCCCGGCATCCAGGGCGTGGTGGATGACCCGGATCGAGTCGTCGACGTCCTGGTTGCCCCAGGCGCCGAACATCATCGTGCCGAGGCACAGGGGGCTCACTTCTACACCGGTGCGTCCCAAGAGGCGGTAGTCCATCTGGTTCTTCCTTTCGTTGGCGGGCTGGGGTTCCTCAGCCCGCGTGGTGCTCATCGATCGACAGGGCGCGAGATTCCCGCGCCTCTGTCGCAGCCCAGCTCGCCAGGAGGCCGAGGGCGTCTGCGGACTTCGTGCCCGGCTCGGCGCCGTACACGAGCAGGGTGAGCCCCTCGTCCGTCACAAGCTGCATGGCCTCGTAGGTGAGTTCGAGGTCGCCGACCACGGGGTGGTGGAGCCGTTTCTCCCCTGACGTGTGTTGGTAGACATCGTGGGCAGCCCAGCGGATGCGGAACTCCTCACTTCTCGTCGAGAGCTCCCCGATCAGGTCGGTCAGGCCCTTGTCATACGGGTTCTTGCCCGCTTCCGCCCGGAGCGTCGCGACCGTGCCGGAAGCGATCAGGTTCCAGTCGGGCCAGAAGTCGACCGCTCTCGGATCGAGGAACGCGAACCGCGCGGTGTTGGGGGGCGTCAGCGGGCCGTCGAAGACCGGCGCGTACAACGCGCGCCCCAGAGCGTTCGTCGCGAGGATGTCCATCCGCCCGTTACGCAGCCACGCCGGTGCGGCGATCGAATCCAGCAGCATGATGACACCGGGGCGAACCCGGCTGACGGCTGGTCGCCGCCGCGTACCGACAGAAGCATTGGCCGTCCGTGCCAGGTCGAACAGGTGAGCCCGCTCGGTTTCATCGAGCTGGAGAGCACGCACCAGGGCCTCGAGGACACTCTCGGAGACGCCGCCGAGGTTGCCGCGTTCGAGCCTGACGTAATAGTCCACACTCACCCCGGCGAGCATCGCGACCTCTTCGCGGCGGAGTCCGGCGACTCTCCTCTTCCCACCGAAGTCAGGCAGCCCGGCCTGTTCGGGCGTGATGCGTGCCCGCCGCGTCACCAGGAAGTCACGAATCTCGGTCTTGTTGTCCACGCCAAAACGGTACGTCACATCCCTCGAGGGTGGGAGGTCCTGCCAGTACCCGGAACGTCAGTAGGCGATGAGACCGTCACGGTCGCTGAACGTTCCGGTCGGACCGTCGTGACCGATCGTCGCCATCGCCACCGCAGCATCCGTGCCCTCGGTTACGGTCTGCGGGCCGCTGTGACCGTTGAGATCGGTGGACGTGTAGCCCGGATCGATCGTGTTCACCCGCATCGACGGCAGCATTTTGCTGTACTGCAGGGTGAGCATGATCACCGCGGCCTTGGACGTCATGTAGCCGAGGCCGGTGATCGTCGATTCGACGCGGGCGGGGTCTGTGACAAAACGCGGGAACCCGAGCCCACTGGCGACGTTGACGATCCGGGCGTTGCCGGACGCTCTGAGCAGCGGCAGGGCGGCCCGGGTGACGCGGACGATCGAGTACACGTTGGTGTCGAAGACCGCGGCCAGGTCGTCCGCACCGAATTCGTCGACTCCGGCGTGCGAGCCGACGATCCCGGCGTTGTTGATCAGAACGTCCAGCTCGGGTAGTGAGGCGATCGCGGATGCGACGGACTCGTCGTCCGTGACGTCCAGCTGCAGGACGTGGGCGCCGAGAGCAGCAGCATCCGTGCCGTTGGCCGTGTCGCGCATGCCGGCATAGACGGTGTGTCCGGCCCGGAGGAGGCGGCGGGCGGTTTCGAGTCCGAGGCCCTTGTTGGCACCGGTGATGAGTGTTGTTGTCATGATTCCAGCCTGCGGGCGTGCCCGCGACACTTGCTGGGATTGCCAGTACCACCCGCTGCCCAGCCGGGAAGGGCAGAGTGGAGCCATGCCAGAACTCGCTTCCCTGCTTCGCGCGTGGCGCGACCGGATCTCTCCCGTTGAGGCGGGTTTGCCGTCCGGTGGAGACCGACGCTCGCCCGGGCTGCGCCGCGAGGAGCTCGCGATGCTCGCCAACCTCAGCGTCGACTACGTCGTTCGTCTCGAGCAGGGCCGCGCCACGCATCCGTCACCGCAGGTGCTCGGGTCGCTCGCCCGCGCGCTTCGACTCACCAACGACGAACGGGACCACCTATTCCGCATCGGCGGGGTAGCGGTGCCGACGAAGACCATGGTCCCCCGGCACGTGACGCCGGGAGTTCGGCACATCGTCGACCGGCTCAGTGAAGTCCCCGTCGCGGTCTTCTCTGCCGCCTGGGATGCCCTGCTGGTCAACGACCTCTGGCTGACCTTGTTCGGTGAGGCTCCGGCGGCGGGACGCGGTTCCAACCTGCTCTGGAACCGGTTCGCCGGGGGCCCGTCGTTCGTCGAGCACAGCCCGGAGCACCTCGTTGAGTTCCATCGGGACCTCGTCGCCGATGTTCACGTGGCCTCGACCCGGTACCCGGACGACACCGCGCTCTCTGAACTCATCGCCGACCTGCGCGCGACCTCGGAGGAGTTCGAACGGTTATGGAGTTCGGCGACGTTCGGGGAACACCGCGAGTCCCGCAAGACCGTGCAGAACGCCCTCGTCGGCCCGATCACCTTCGATTGCGATGTCCTTGCGGCGCCCGGGAGTGACCTGAAGATCGTCGTGTACACGGTGGTTCCTGGCTCAACGGATGCTGCCAGGCTCGACCTCCTGCGGGTGAGCGCCATCCGGACGTTCGCCTGACCGCCCTGTTCTCGCACGGGGTCGGCCGGGTACGATCGTGAATCGACCTTTCAGGGAGTGCGCATGACAAACGAACCCACACCATTCGAAGTCCACGAATCGGGGGCCCTCTTTCACGGCACGAAAGCCGACCTGGCCGTGGGGGACCTGTTGGTGCCCGGGCGCGGGTCCAACTTCGAAGCGGGACGGACGACGAACTACGTCTACCTGACGGCGACCCTGGATGCCGCGACGTGGGGGGCCGAGCTCGCGGCCGGAGACGGCCGCGGCCGGATCTACATCGTCGAACCGACGGGTGCCCTCGAAGACGACCCCAACGTGACGGACAAGAAGTTCTCCGGGAACCCGACCCTGTCGTACCGCACCACGGAGCCGGTCACGATCGTCGGCGAACTCGAGGACTGGACAGGGCACTCCCCCGACCGGCTCCAGGCCATGCGCGACGGTCTCGCCGAACTCAAGCGCCAGGGTCTCGCGGTCATCTACGACTAGGAGCGACCGGAGACCCCTACCGGGTACGTCACCATGCGTGACGTACCCGGTCGGCGTCAGTTGCGCAGCTCGAGGTACTTCGAGATCAGGGCCTTCGTCGAGGAGTCCTGGGCTGCGAGTGCGTCCGCATCCCCGTCGACGGCGGGAGCGACCTGAAGCGCAAGCTGCTTGCCCAGTTCGACGCCCCACTGGTCGAACGAATCGATGCCCCAGATCGTGCCTTCGGTGAACACGATGTGCTCGTAGAGCGCGATGAGCTGGCCGACGACGCTCGGCGTGAGGGCCGGCGCGAGGATCGACGTCGTCGGACGGTTCCCGCTGAACGAGCGGGCCGGCACCACGGACTCGTCCGTGCCTTCTGCACGAACCTCCGCGGCCGTCTTCCCGAAGGCGAGCGCCTTCGTCTGGGCGAAGAAGTTCGCCATGAACAGCCCGTGGACGTCCTGTCCTGGCTCGACGGCGGCGCCGTCGCCCGTCTCATCCTTCAACGGGTGGGCGGGATTCGCGACCGCGATGAAGTCCGCGGGGACCAGGCGCGTGCCCTGGTGGATGAGCTGGTAGAAGGCGTGCTGTCCGTTCGTGCCCGGTTCGCCCCAGAAGATCTCACCGGTGTCGGTCGTGACGCTTGTCCCGTCCCAGCGGACGCTCTTTCCGTTCGATTCCATGGTGAGCTGCTGGAGGTACGCCGGGAAGCGGTGGAGGTACTGGGCGTATGGGAGCACAGCATGGCTCTGGGCCTTGAGGAAGTTGGAGTACCAGACGTTGAGAAGACCCATCAGGACCGGGACGTTCTGCTCGAGGGGCGCCGTGCGCATGTGCTCATCGATGGTGTGGAAACCGGACAGGAATTCGCGCCAGTTGTCCGGGCCGATGGCAACGACCACGGACGTGCCGATCGCGGAGTCGATCGAGAAACGGCCGCCGACCCAGTCCCAGAATCCAAAGGCGTTCTCGGGATCGATGCCGAATGCGGCGACCTTGTCGAGGGCGGTCGACACGGCGACGAAGTGCTTGGCGACGGCCGCGGCACGGGCGGCGTCAGTGTCCTCGATGGCGCCGGAGGCGAGGAGCTGGTTCCAGAGCCACTCGCGCGCCAACCGGGCGTTCGTGAGGGTCTCGAGGGTACCGAACGTCTTGGACGCGACAATGAAAAGGGTGGTCTCCGGGTCCAGGTTCGCCGTCTTCTCGTAGACATCCGTCGGGTCGATGTTCGAGACGAAGCGGCACTCGAGGCCCGCCTGCACATACGGTTTCAACGCTTCGTAGACCATGACGGGGCCGAGGTCGGACCCGCCGATCCCGATGTTGACGACAGTCTTAATGGCCTTGCCCGTTATACCGGTCCACGCGCCGGACCTCACCTTGTCGGCGAATGCGTAGACCTTGTCGAGTGTGGCGTGGACGTCGGCGTCGACATCCGCACCGTCGACGACGAAGCCGGTCGGCGGCACGAGGTCTGCGCCATTCTTCGGGCGGCGGAGCGCCGTGTGGAGAACCGCACGGTCTTCGGTGACGTTGATGTGCTCGCCGGTGATCATGGCGTTGAACCGGCCTGAGACGTCGACGTCCTTCGCGAGCTGCACGAGGTGGGCCAGGATCTCTTCGGTCAGGAGATTCTTCGACAGGTCGACCGTGAGGTCGCCGGCCTGCAAGGTGTAGCGACCAGCTCGTCCCGGGTCGGTGGCGAACCACTCGCGGAGATCAGGCGAGAATCCCTCGGCGATGCCGGCGAGCTGACTCCAAGCGTCGGTAGACGTGGGATCAACGGGGGCGAATTCGGTCATGGATTCCTCCTGGACAATGGATCAGCAAACCGCCCGCGACTCCCGCAGTTCAGCGAGGCGGACCGCTTACCAGCCTATGGCCGTGTTCGGCGACCGTCTAACGCCAACCGGTTCAACCAGAACGCAGCAGGGACGGGCGGCGGGCTCGGTGCAATCGGATCTCACGTCACAAGCGAGTTTCATCTGGAGTCGGCATGCAGAACTGTGTGACACTCGAGTGTTCCGCTTCACGAAAGGATGATCGATGTCGTCGTTGCCCACTGCAATCGCCCTTCGCCGCACCGCAGGTCTTACCATTGCGGCCGGTTCGCTTTTCGTCGCCGTCGGAGCAGGTGCGTGGCTCACGGTCACGAAGCAGCTGCGCGATGAAAAGATCACAGTACCCGGCAACGCGCCCATTCTCGCGGGCAAGACGGTGCAGGGGCCGGTGACGGCCTACGTCGAGGCGCTCGTCATCAAGAACAATGCTGAGCGCGGAGCGGGTGGGCGCACATTCGCCGATATCAGTGCGGCCCTGAGAGGCCTTGACGCGACCAGCGACGAGGCAGTCGAGCTGCGCAAACAGAGCGCGGCGCTTTCAACAGGGGCATCGCTGCGCACCTCGCTGCTGACGTCCGTGCTCGCCTACGGGGTCAGCGCCTTCGCCGGCGGACTCGGGGCCTTCTTTCTGATCGTGGGTACGCAACTGCGTCGAGTCGACGCAGGTGGATCGCGCTGATTCACCAATCTGGCGCCTGAATTCTCGGGGCTGTCACCGCTGGCGCCGTGCCGCTCCAGGGATGACTTTCGCCCCGGGCTCTGTTGGCGCGCGGAAGATCCCAGGTCTGGCGGCCGACGCAAAGTCACTTGTCGGCATGATTGAACGTATGAACTCACGTGCGACGACAATGCGGGCAGTGCGGAACACCACACACGGTGGACCCCGGCTACTCGAAACACACACGATCCCGATTCCCGTCCGCGCACGAGGCGAAGTGCTCGTAGAGGTTCATGCCGCAGGGATCGCCTACCCGGATGTGCTGCAATCTCGGGGCGAGTACCAGCTGCGCGTCCCGGTTCCGTTCACAATTGGGAGCGAGTTCTCCGGGATCGTCGTCGACGCCGATGCCGACTCGGGATTCACGGCCGGCGACCGCGTTCTCGGCGTTGCCGGTTCTGGCGCGTTCGCAGACTTTGTGGTCACGCCTGCGGATCGCGTCCTGCCCCTTCCGGATGAGATCGACTTCATCGCGGCGGCGGCCATGCCCATCAACGTCCTGAGCGCAGAATTCGCCCTGGGGGAACGCGGCAATCTCCGTGCGGGCGAGACGGTGCTCATCCATGGCGCCGCGGGCGGTCTCGGAGTCGCACTCACCCAACAGGCGAAGCTGCGCGGCGCCGAGGTCATCGCCGTCGTCTCCACGCCGGAAAAGGCGCAACTGGCGCGAGACGTCGGGGCAGACCACGTCATCCGGCCTCACGACTTCCTGAGCGAGACTCGCAGAATCACGAACGGCCGCGGGGTGGACATGGTGCTCGATCCTGTCGGTGGCGAACGGTTCACTGACTCGCTGCGTGCGCTGGCGACCCGCGGGCGGCTCCTCGTTCTCGGTTTCACGGGCGGCAGCATCCCCACCGTGAAGGTGAACCGCCTGCTCCTGAACAACACGACTATCATCGGCGTCGCGTGGGAGGGACTGATGCCGACCTGCTCCGTCTCGCTTACGGCCCAATGGGAACGCCTGGCACCGGTCGTCGCTCGAGGCGCGCTCGCCCCGGTGATCCACGAGGTGGTGGCATTCGAGGAGGCCGCCGAAGCGGTCGCCGCCCTGGATGAACGACGGGCTGTCGGAAAGACCGTTCTCACGGTGCACCCCCGCCGTTAGACGCCGGGGGTACTCTCGGCTACTCCTCGCCGGTCGCCGCGCTCCATGCGGGTGACGGCTATATCGACCAGAGCTCGATAGGCGCTGCGCACCATGCCCTGATCGAGAGGATCGCCGGGGTGGAGTGCCCGGTAGCTCCACCACCCCCACATGAGGGCGTCGACAGCACGGGCCGTGCCATCAGGCAGAGAGCGGCGAAGAACCATGAGGGACTCCTCTTGGAGGTCGCGGAGGACTTCCGCAACCCGGGGACTGCGCGCGCCGTAGAGGTGCATCTCCTCATACAAGCGGATGTCCGTGAGCGTTGGAGCTGTCGACCCGCACGTGGCGGCCACGAGCGCGTCAACGACATCAGTGTCGAGACGGGCGTCGCGCATCGGGGCCGCGTATCGCGGTTCGAGTCCGTCTCTCAAGGTCTCGAACGCGCTGACGATCAACGTCTCCAGGTCGGCGAAATAGTACGTCGTGGACCCGAGCGGCACGCCGGCCTGCTCGGCGATGCGTCGATATGACGCCGCGTGCACGCCTTCTGACGCGATGACCTCCAGTGCTGCCCGAAGGATCCGGGTTCGGCGCTCCGGGTCATTCGGCTTGCCCTTCCTCACGCGACCCCCTTGATGTCAGACAAAGTATGTACCATTGTACGCAGATCCAGAAAGCCCAGAAACGGGCAGTGACCCCAGGAGGACGACATGCAGGGTGACACACTCCAGCAACGCGCCCGAGAGCGCGTCGGGGAGCTTCCCGGCGCAGAGCTCGAGCACCCCTTCGGACCCGACTGGGAGGTATTCAAAGTCCGTGGAAAGGTCTTCATGCTGATCACCGAAATTACTGGTGAATCGATCGTGATCGTCAAGGCGGACCCGGAAGACAGCCGAGCTCTCCGCCAGCAGCGCAAGGACATCACGCCGGGCTACCACATGAACAAGCAGCACTGGATCACCTTGAATCCAGGCGGAGACCTGCACGAGTCTCTCATCGACGATCTCGTCACCGAGTCCTACCTCCTCGTGGTCGAGAATCTGCCACGCGCAAAACGCCCGGTCGATCCCGAACTGTTCGGCCACCGGAGCGGACTGTGACGCTCTCGCGCGGGCAGCTGCAGCAGCACACCCCTAGCGTCGGCACGATCACGAGCGGTCACTATTTTGACAAGCGGCAGTCGTGAGCGAGGCACCGTCTCTCTTCGACATCGACGACGAGTCACGGCCGCTGGCTGATCGGCTCCGGCCGCGCACCCTGAACGACGTCATCGGGCAGGGCCATGTTCTTGGGGCGGACGCACCGATCGGGCGAATGGTCAACGCACAGAGACTCATGTCGATGGTGCTCTGGGGGCCACCCGGGTGCGGCAAGACCACGATCGCGCGGCTTCTCGCCGAGCAGACCAACCTCGCGTTCGAACCCCTTTCTGCCACCTTCGCCGGCGTCGCCGACCTTCGAAAAGTGTTTCAAGCAGCGCGGCGCCGGCGCGAGGTCGGTCAAGGCACGCTGCTGTTCGTCGACGAGATCCACCGCTTCAACCGCGCCCAGCAGGACTCGTTCCTTCCCTACGTCGAAGATGGTACCGTCATCCTCGTTGGCGCGACCACGGAGAACCCCAGCTTCGAACTCAACGGAGCACTGCTCTCCCGCACCCAGGTCTTCGTTCTGAAGCGCCTCGACGACGTTGCACTCAGCACCCTCATCACCCGAGCCGAAACGCTCATCGGTCAGCCGCTACCGCTGACCGATGAGGCGCGTCAGGCTTTGATCGCGATGGCGGACGGTGACGGCCGGTACCTGCTGAACATGATCGAGCAGGTACACGCCCTGCCCGCACCCGTCGACCCGGCAGCCCTCGCGGCCGCCGTGCAGAGACGGGCACCGCTATACGACAAAGCGCAGGAAGGCCACTACAACCTCATCTCCGCTCTCCACAAGTCGATGCGCGGCTCCGACCCAGACGCAGCCCTGTACTGGTTGGCACGGATGCTCGACGGCGGTGAAGACCCCCTGTTCATCGCCCGCCGCATCACCCGATTCGCCACCGAGGACATCGGCATGGCTGACCCGAACGCCGTTCAACAGGCCCTCGCCGCCTGGGACGTCTATGACCGCCTCGGTTCACCAGAGGGAGAACTCGCACTCGCGCAGGCCGTCATCTACCTGGCAACCGCGCCGAAGTCGATCGGCGTGTATCGCGGATTCAACAAGGCCCGCGCCGCCGCGAAGCGGACCGGATCGCTGATGCCGCCCGCGCACATCCTCAATGCCCCAACCCGCCTCATGAAAGATCTCGGGTACGGCGAGGGCTATCAGTACGACCCGGACACCGAGAACGGGTTCTCAGGCGCGAACTTCTTCCCAGAGGGCATACCCCGACAGACCTTCTACGAACCCTCCGCCGAGGGATATGAGCGAGCCATTTCCGCACGGCTTCGCCACTGGGCCCAGCTCCGGGACGGTGCCGCCAGTGGCCGTACTCCCGAATCCGACCCCGACTAATCCGGGCAATGAAAAAGACCCCCGGACTTCCGCGTAATTACGCGGATCTCGGGGGCCTTACAGTGCGGAGACGGTGGCATTTGAACTCTGCCCGTGCAATCATTCGGGCTGTTCTGCGCTCACGATCCGCGTAATTACGCGGAAGTTGGATCATCCGAGCGGCCTCGAATCACGTGGTTTTTTCACAAGTGTTGCCATTTTGTTGCCACGACCGTTCCTTGTCCACGCTTGCGACGTTGGGCAGACGCTATCGATGCGACGTACTGCCGAACTCTCGCGCCTCCATTCACGATCCGCCCGGCTAACCCAAGGGTCCTGCCGGCTTGGCTGCGAATCCGTAGCCTCTGGCCTCATCCTGGTGAGCTATGAGGCACCAGCCGAGGTGAGGTCGACGGCGAAGCAGGTACCATTTCGGATTGACGACCGCACGAAGATGGTTCCGCCGAGACGGCCGACCAGTTGCGCTGCGATCGAGAGTCCGAGGCCCGTATTCACCGGACGCAGGTCCCTGTAGCGCGCCCGCAGGATCCCCCGCTCGAACGCGACGGCCGCGTCAGCGTCCGTGAGCCCCGGTCCACTGTCTCGAACCTCGATCCGGACGGTGTCATCCCCAACACGTTTCGCAGTGAGGACTACCACTCCCCCCGAGGGAGTTGCACGGAGTGCGTTCTCGACCAGTCCATCCACGATCTGTCGCAGGCGCATCGGATCAGTCAGGATCGGGACTGGATCGCCCGCAGAGCTGTTCACTTGAAGACTGACTCCCAATTGAGCGCACTGACCGCGCCATGCTCGCTCGACCTCGTACAACACCGCCGTCGCGTCGGTCGACCGCAACTCCAGGGTGAAATCGTCAGCCTCCAATCGCGCCAGTTCGAGGAGATCGCTGACAAACCGGTCTAACCGCTTCGCTTCAGCCACCAGGATCACTCCGACAGCAGAACCATCAGTCTCGGGGATGACGCCGTCCGCAAGCGCCTCCGCATAGCCGCGGATCGCAGTCAGGGGGGTACGGATCTCGTGCGAAACCGAAAGCAGAAACTCCCGCTGACGGCCCTCGCTCGTCCCGAGCGCTCGATCCAAGGCGGTCAGGGCGGTCGAGACGTCATCGATCTCGGGGATCCCATGGGACACAACGACGAGGCCACGTTCGCCGCCAGCCAGCCGACGAGCATCTCGAGCCATGACCTGGAGCGGACGGGCAAGCCTGCGCGACAGGAACACGCCCGCCACGATGGCGGCAACCAGGCCGATCGCGACTGCGATCAGAATACGTCCGGCGATGAGGCTACTCGATTCGGTGACGTCAGCGACGCGCAGGAAGCCGACGAGCCCTCCGCCGCCCGGGCGGGGACGGCCTTCGACGACGTAAGTATCGCCGCCGACTTGCACCGTTGTCGAGGCGGAGCGATCAGAGCCCAGAACGCCAATCATCGTTCTCTTGACCTCGGCGCCCACCGCACCCTGTGCTTTGCCATCTGGACCGATGAGCAGGAATCGCTCTCCGTGCGAGCCGAGGATTTTGTCGTCCTGCATGAGCGCGCGCAGCGAGGCGAGCGGCTGGTGGCTGAGCGCACTCGTCTGAGCGGCCAACGCCGACTGCGCTTGACCGGTCACAAGCACGGTGAGCAGTTGTAACGAGACCACCGTGGTGATCAGCACGGCCACACAAGCGACGCCCACCGTGACGAGCATGATCCGGCCGCCCAGGGAGCGGACCCACCGTCGAAGTGACATTCAGTCGGCCTGACCGGTGACGCAGTACCCGATGCCGCGTACAGTTCGGATCGGACAGGTCGGGCCGAGCTTTCCGCGCACCTGGGCGATGTGCACATCAACAGTACGGCTCGCACTGTAGTCGGCGATTCCCCACACGACCGCGAGGAGTTCCTCCCTCGAATACACGCGTCCGGGTCGAGCCATCAGCTGCGCAAGAAGATCAAATTCCGTCGCCGTCAACGTGACCGGCGCGTTCCCGCGCCGGACGGTCCGGGCACCAGGGTCGAGGACCACGTCGCCAACCCGAAGCAGGGCGGCGCCGCCGAGGCCGGACGAGCGCCGGATGATGCTCTTGACCCGCGCCACCAACTCACGAGGCGAGAAGGGCTTGGTCACGTAGTCGTCGGCCCCGAGCTCCATGCCCAGCACGCGATCGATTTCGTCATCTCTGGCCGTGACGAACAGCACAGGAGTCCAGTCTCCGGAATCCCTCATGGCGCGGCAGACTTCAATCCCGTCCAGGACGGGCAAGCCGACATCCAGGAGCACTGCCGCCGGGCGAAGGCTCCGGACGCGATCGAGTCCGCCTCGACCGTCGGTCTCCAGATGCACCGTGAACCCGGATCGCACCAGAAAAAGGCGCTCGATATCCGCGATGGCCGGATCGTCCTCGACGACCAGCACGAGTCCCCTGTCGTCAGTCACAAGGTCCATTAACCCCCGCGGCGATGGATCTGCTCTCATGGCACGCCCGGTTTGAGCGTCGGCCTTACCAAACCCGAACATTGATCTCACACATCTCGAACAGGGCCCAGGCAGTGTTGATCATGTCGAAGTCTCGTCGACATCAATGACCGAGCCTGGGAGTGTTTCCAATGAATCGAACTATTCGACCCGCTATTCTCGGCGCCGCGGCCCTCACCGCACTCGCGGCGCTGGGCGCCACACCGGCGTTCGCCGATTCGACGCCCGCTCCAGCCCCGTCCTCCGCTACCGTTCACTCGAAAACACCGCGCACCCTCACGAGTGTGCAGGCGTCCGCCGCCGCCGCGACCGGGAAACGAATCGCCTCCTTGAACGCAGCGATCGCAAAAGTCACGGCCAACACCTCACTTGTCAGCTCCGACAAGGCTGCCCTCCTAGGGAATCTCACCAGCGACCTCGGCGGCATGAACACCCTCGCGTCGAAAATCGCCGCGGACTCCGACCTCGCTCAGGCTAAAATCGACTACGCCGACATCTTCACTACCTATCGGGTCTCTTCGGTCGCACTTCCGCAGTCGGTGTTCGTGACGTTTGCGGACACTGTGACCTCCAAGACGACAGCGAATCTTGCCGCCGAACAGACACGGCTCTCGGGCCTCCTCTCAGGAAAGGACGCATCCAAGTCCACCGAGGCGCTACAAGCAGATCTCACGGACATGGCTGCCCAGATCGGCAAAGCCACCGGCGCCGTATCCGGACTGGCCGCCGGATCGCTCGCCGTCACACCGGAGCAGTACGCCGCCAACCACGACGTCATGAAAGCCTTCAAGGCATCCGCGACCACGGCTCGCGCCGCACTCAAGCAGGCGCAGACCGACGCGAAGACCATCAGAGCCGCACTCAAGTAACGCCAACCGGTAGCGCGACCGTGGCATAGGACAGAGACACAAACAGTGAGAATAAATGCAAGACGCAACAGGATCCGTATCCCGAGTGCCGCTCTGATCGTCGCGGTCCTCGGAGTAGGGGGCTTCGTCCTCCTGGACCGCTCTGCCTCTGCCACGGGTCCGGCTCCGCAGCCCACCCCCGATAGTTCACTGGCGGCATCCGCCCTGCCGATCACCGGGACCGTGGAGACGGTGCACATCCCGGCGACGGCATCCGGCTTCACCGCTCGAGACGCGGAGGTTTACCAGCCGCCGGCCGCTCAGCTCGCTAACGCCCCGGCCCTACCGTTCGTGCTGATGATGATGGGCCAGCCCGGATACCCGGATGCTTCTTACATCGGGTCCGTCCTCGACACGTTCGCGCTTACCCATAACGGTCAGGCCCCCATCGTCGTCGTCGCGGATCAGCTCGGCGACCCGAGCGTTGATTCCCTCTGTCTGGACACACCCGCACACGGCAACGTGCAGACCTACATTGAGCAGGATGTCGTGAATTGGGCGCGTGCAAACCTGCGCATCCTGCGCAACCGCGTCGAGTGGACCGTTGCGGGGTTCTCCAATGGCGGCCAGTGCGCCATCTCCTTGGCTGCCCGGTTCCCGGATGTCTGGGGAAACGTGATCAGCGCGTCCGGGACGACCTTCGCGGGAACGGAATCCGAGCCCACGGTTCTCGCCGATGTCTTCGGCGGAGACCAAGCCGCCTACGATGCGACGAAACCAGCGACCGTGATGTCGTCAACGTCCTACCCCGATACCGATGCCGTGTTCACTGTCGGGGCGGATGACTCCGTGATCGGACCGCCCCAGAAGGAATTGAGTACCGTTGCCCTGGACGCCGGCATGGCGACCAGCTATTACGAAGTCCCCGGCGAAGGCCACACCGTCGGGGCGCTCCTCGGAGGACTCACGAAGGCGTTCGACCTTCTGGCCCCACGCCTCGGTATTCAAAGCATCGCACCCTGATATGCCGCTGAGGGCGGCCGATAGATTCAGCCGCCCATGTGGTTACCCAGGCCTGTTATCGCTGCGGACCGGATTTGATTGCGGCCTCGGAAAGCGAAGCCCCATTCGTCGTCGACACCAACCTGTGAAACTGCACGAGACACCGGTCCAGCCCTCAGAAGCTTTTCAGGATTCG
Source organism: Cryobacterium sp. 10I1 (assembly GCF_035019805.1). Taxonomy (NCBI): domain Bacteria; kingdom Bacillati; phylum Actinomycetota; class Actinomycetes; order Micrococcales; family Microbacteriaceae; genus Cryobacterium; species Cryobacterium sp. 10I1. The sequence goes on along the minus strand of NZ_JASJVF010000015.1, from coordinate 8,647 downwards.
GTGCCGCTCCCTTCCCAAGGTGTCTGGAATGCTCGACTGGTGATCAGAAACTTGCTCATGCCGCAACACCTTTATCGTCGCTCGCGGCGCCTTCATCCTGTCGTTCAATGACTCATTGGCCGCGTTGACCCGACGGGACAGCCCAAGGCACCGCCAATGAGTTGTCCTCTAGCTTTCAGAACTCCCCGGGATCCGGAGCATTTCGCGCCGGCCGTCCCGGCAGACCCCCGGTACGGACACGTGAGACCTATGGACACTCCTTCTCGTCTACGCACGCTCGATACGCCATCAGAGCCTGCCCGCGACGGGCAGGGGACCGTAGCGGCCACAAGGATCCGCGTGGGACGGATGCTGCGCACACCATCTGCTGATTACTTTCTACTGTTGGGCGTGACGCTCTTTCTTGTCTTCTTCGGCCTCGCTATGGTGTTGTCCTCATCGTCAGTCGATTCATATGTGAGCAATGGCGGGTTCTTCGGCGTTCTCATCCATCAAGGCTTCATCGCGATCGTCGGCATCCCGCTGATGCTGATTGTGAGCCGAGCACCAATGAAATTCTGGCAACGCATTGCCTGGCCAGCCCTGATCGCGACGTGCCTGGTGCAATGCCTCGTCTTCACACCATTGGGCGTGACTGTGGCCGGAAATACGAACTGGTTGTCGGTGGGCAGTTTCCAATTCCAACCCTCGGAAGCCATAAAGGTCGCCCTAGTCATCTGGTTGGGCACGATTCTCGCGCAAAAGCAGGACCAACTCCACGACTGGCGCCACGTGCTCATTCCAGTCTTCGGCGTCGGCGGTGCCGCCGTATTACTCGTGATGATCCGCGGCGACCTGGGAACAACGGTCATCCTGGGCGGCATCTTGTTCGGCTCCCTGGTCTTCGCCGGGGTGCGGATGCGGATGCTCGCGATCCCGCTGGGGGTCGGGGCGGTGGGCGCGGTCGCCGCAGCAGCAGCGAGCAGCAACCGGCTGACGCGGGTTCTGGCGTTCTTCGGGACAGGCTGCGACAGCAGCTCCAAGACCATCTCGGCCGCGTGCTGGCAGCCTCTCCATGGCACGTGGGCCATGGCCGATGGCGGGATCTTCGGTGTGGGTCTCGGTAACTCCAAAGCCAAGTGGTCCTGGTTGCCTGCCGCCGACAATGATTACATCTACGCCATCATCGGTGAAGAACTCGGCCTAATCGGCGCCATCGTCGTGCTCCTGTTGTTCATTGTCCTCGCGATTGCGTTCCTCCGGATCATGAGCGCCACCCCGCACCTCCAGGTTCGAGTGACAACGGCCGCCGTGATGGTCTGGGTCGTCGGGCAGGCGCTCGTCAACATGGGAGTTGTGCTGGGCTTCATCCCGGTCCTCGGAGTCCCCTTGCCGCTGATCTCCGCCGGCGGCACCGCCCTGTTGACGACTCTCATCGGGATTGGCGTGGTGCTCTCCTTCGCTCGCAATGCAACCCGAACACCCAGCCTGCTCGCATCGTGATCGGGCGATGACCGCTCCACGCTCACTCGCCTTGCTGTGGTTCAGGACGACAAGAGCATAGCTACGGCTGGGGCTGATCGCGTGTCAGCTGAGGATGTTCACGGCGCGGGAGATCACCAGTGCGAGCAGGACGAAGCCCGTGAGAGCTTGATACCCCATCAACGCCTTGGCCCGAACCGTGAGGGGCATCACGTCAGTGGGGCTGAAGGCCATCATGTTATTCAGTGAGAGGTAGGCGTAGTCAAAATAGCCGGGGCGCCAATTCTCGCCTCCTGGGGCTCCATCCTGTTGCGGGAAACGGAAGTCAACTGTCGCCGTCGACCAGAGGAGCGGGTCCCGGCGAGCCACGGGGCCCGAGCGATCCAGCTCCCAGTACACCAGGGAAAAAGCCAGCACATTCGTTATCCACACTTGCGCGGCGGTGAGCAGGACATCCGGGCCGCTCACATGCCCGTAGAGAAGTTCATACACAGTAAAGACGACGGTCACCTGGTTCGCCAACGTCAGCAGAGAGGCCAGCCCGATTGACAACCAACGCGACCACGTGGTCTCCCTGGAGAGGCGGCGCGGGTTCAGAATCGTGAGGGGGATGACCAGGAGCACGCCCAGTGAGGGAATCACCCACCGTGGTACAAGCTGGACCTTCTCAGGGATGAGTAGGTAAAGGATGAGGCTCACCATCACAGCGGCCAGAACAGGCCAACGGTGTTCGTGTCGCCTCGAGGGTTCCGTCACAACTGTCACAATCTGAAGTGTAAGTCCGCGCGAATTCCGATCGCCAATGCTGCTGTCTCGAACCGGCGACAAGAAGCCTCGGGGAAGATTCGCCTAGAAGCGAACCAGCTCCCAGAACGACGCCTGTCCCTCACTTGAGTTCGCGGTTGAGAAAGTGGACGAAGTGGAGGATTCAGGAAATCGAACCTGACAAGGTGCACCGACTTGCACATCCCCCGGGAACCCCGATGTTAACTCGGGCAATCTCAAAGCGCAATTCCGGGCTACGCGTGTTTCGGTCAAGTCGACGCCTTCAGCTGCGTCAGTTCCCCTTGCTGCACGTCTGTTCGGCCGCGGTCTGCCCGGTGACTGTGGACGGAAGCACTGCTCCTGCAGGCGTGGTCGTAGGTGACGGGGTGGCTCGGGGCGGTGACGCTGTCGCAGTGGTCGACGAGCTCGGCGCTGGCGTCGGAATCGCTGTGGCAGTCGCCGATTCGTCGATGACTGCCGCCCGGCCGGGCAACCCGCTGAGGACGATCGGCTGATCGGCGACGAGGGCGGCGTTGACGATCTTGGCCCCGGTCGATTGCGGGATCACCCGGTTCACGTCCTGAGGGTCGGCGACGGTCGGGTATTGGAGGAAGACCATGTTGGCCAGGCCCGTGTCCTTGAGGGCGAGTGCGATCTGGACCAGCGTCGTCGGGTTCGTCAGCGTGTCAGACAAGACCATATTGCCCGTCGCGGCTTTGGCCAGGGAATACAGCATGACCGGGTTCCCGAGCACCCCGCCGCTTTCCACCTTCCGGGCCAGGGCAGCCATGAAGACCTGCTGGTTGCTGATCCGGCCGAGATCACTGCCGTCGCCGACGCCATGCCGGCTACGGAGGAACGACAGCGCCTCCTCGCCCACAATGGTCTGTTGGCCCGCTGCTAGATGCAGCGGTGGATTCGTGTAGAGGTCATTGATCGGGGACGCGACACACACAGTGACACCGCCAACGGCGTTGGACATGGCCGTGACGCCATCGAAACTGATCTGCGCGGCGAACGGGATCTGGAGACCCGTGAGCTTCTCGATCGTGACCACGACGCAGGAGAGTCCGCCGCGCGCGAGCGTCGTGTTCAGCATCACCCGGCTTGACGCGGAGGCGGTCGACCCGTCGGCCTGGGGGCAGGCAGGGACGGCTACCATCAGGTCCCGAGGGAAGCTGATCACGCTCATGCTGTGGTGGTCCTGCGCGATGTGCAGCAGCATCGTGACGTCGTTGTTGCCCGCTCCGGCACTCGCGGCCAGCTCTGCATTCGTCGAGTATGCGCCGCCCTGCCCGGTGCGGGTATCCGTGCCCGTCAGGAGCAGGTTGACACCCCCGGTGATCGCGGCCACGTCCGCAGCCGGGGCCTGCGTACTGCCCGAGGTGTCCGCCATGTGGGCAAGATGCACACCGGGCTTCACGCTGCCGGCGACATCCCAGGCGGCCACTCCTGCGACCGCTCCCCCGCTGACAACCAGCACACCGGTTGTGAACGCCAGGATCGTGGCGACGGATCGCCACGGGCTGCGGCGGGCGAGTCGCCCGTGTCGGACCGGCACCCCAGCCGAACGCGCGTGGGCCCGCAATTTCGGGTTGTGCATCGCCCTCACCATTTCCCAAGCGCTGATCTACGACTGGCGAGCTGAAATCCGCTCTGAGCGGAGCCTACGCAGACCCTGCTGGATGGGCGCTGGATGGAGGCCGTGCAGGCTGAAGTCCCGCTCAGATCCGTGTTCGAGTCTCTCCGTTGTTCCCGGGTCCCGGTCACGAGTCGCGGCCCGAAGTTTCAGACATTACTGCCCTCAGGATCGGTCGGCCGCAGCTGCCGGTCGAATGAGTAGGCAAGGGGTTGACCGGCGGAAAGTTCGTCGCCGAGCTCTGCTGCGTTTCCGCTCAGTGTGGCGCGAAGGCCCCGGATCGACGCGGGGCTCGCGATAATCAGGACCGTCTGGTGGACGAGGAGAAAGGAAACGACACGCTCGGAGTAGAAATCAGACATCACCGCTATCGCGACGGTATTCGGGACGACTACCTCCGTGCCTGAGACTCGAACGTCACCTTCCCGCCCAGTCGCCACGTGTTCTGCGGCATCACTGGGGTCCGGGGGCCTCTCGGTCCGGCTGAGCCAGCCCTCCGGATAACCGTGAGCATGTCGGGTGGTCGCTCGAGCATGTGGCCAGGCAGCCTCTACGTCGAGGCGACGATCTGAGATAACCGTGCGCGGGAGCTTGTGCAATTCACATAGGAGCGTATTGACGAACCGAATACTGTTTGTTCGCGGCGGCGTGAACACGACATCGGGATTGACCTTCGCCGCCGCCAGCAGATCCGCAGCGCGTCGCGCCAGAATGACGGCCGAATCGTCCACGTTGGTTCGGCCCGACCTATCGATGGCTTCGTCGTTTTTAGCAGGGACAGATTCGATCGTGTCCCCAAATCCCAACAGAATCAGTACACCGAATTCACTCATCCTCCTCGCGCTCCTTCCACTATGGGATGCTGCACCATGGTGCGGCCCTCGGCATCGAGGCGATGGTTGTGCAGGCTGACCACAGTCAAACACCATGCAGCCGGGCAATCTAGGAAGGCCAGCATCACCTATCACGTGTTGGATCCCGGGAATTCTCCAATAGTCATGGCATCGTCATCCGCCAGTGGGCGGCGGACTCACGGTCGGTTTGCTGCGGGTCTGAGCGTAGCCACACCTTGCTTGCGGAGCAGTAAATTCTCCGCGTAACGTGACTCTCGCAAGGCGCCACTTGTTAGCTGAGGCTCCTTTGCGGATACAAGCCAGCGACCCCCAACGTCTAGAGACGCCCCGGGTCAGGACAGGTTTTCCCGGAACAAGGGATTGCCCCGATTGGCTCCCGACTCCCGGGTTAACGCCGCAAAGTGCCAAAGGTCTTATGAGAAGAGGTCACCACGGCCGGTCAGGTCGGACTCTTCGAGCGCGCTGAACGAAGTGGAGGGAGTGAGTCGATGAGCGAGAGCCATAGACCCTGTCTCCCCCTGCCCGCACTGGCTCGATAGACACCCGTTCCTCCCCCGGCCGCGCCCTATGGGCCCGCACCCTTCCGGCGATACCCCGGATTCCCTACGCTTGCACACACTCGCTCCCTGCGCAGAAAGCCGCACACGATGACGAACACCAACGAAAGCGTCACCAGCCCTGAGCCGGGCCCCACCCCGACGGGGCCCATATCTGCTGTACTCGACTCTGCGCATCTCGGCGATATCGAGGGCGCCATGGGCACAATCCGTTTGGGCGATGATGCGCCTCGCCGAGGGTTCCCGGCCAAGCTCCGCACCCTGCTTGCGATCCTCGGCCCCGGCCTCATCGTGATGGTGGGAGATAACGACGCCGGTGCCTTCGGGACCTACACCGAGGCCGGGCAAAACTACGGCACCTCACTCTTATGGACCTTGCTCCTGCTCGTTCCGGTTCTGTACGTGAATCAGGAGATGGTGTTGCGGCTGGGTGTGGTGACCGGGGTAGGCCATGCCCGGTTGATCCTGGAACGGTTCGGAAAGTTCTGGGGTGCGTTCAGCGTCATCGACCTGTTCATCCTGAACGCGCTCACGATCGTCACCGAATTCATCGGGATCAGTCTGGGGCTCCAATACCTGGGCATCCCTCAGGTCCCCGGCGTCATCGTCGCAGCCCTGCTTGTTCTGGGCGCCGTGAGTACAGGGTCCTTCAAGAGATTCGAACGCGTCAGCCTGTTCCTGGTTGCTGGGTCACTGCTTCTGATTCCCATTTTCGTGCTCTCTCGCCCGGATCTGGGCGAGATGGCCAGGAACTTCGTCATACCGGGAATGCCCGCGGGTTCACAACTCTCGACAGTGATGCTGCTGATCATCGGAATCGTCGGGACGACCGTCGCCCCGTGGCAGTTGTTCTTCCAACAGTCGTACGTCATCGACAAGCGCATCACCCCGCGCTTCATGAACTATGAAAAGGTCGACCTGTGGATCGGGATTTTGATGGTCATCGTGGGTGCGGCGGCGATCATCGGCTTCACCTCTGCGACGTTCACGGGGCGACCAGAATTCGGCAACTTCACCGACGCTTTGGGAGTGGCAGAGGGCCTCGGTAAGTATGTAGGGCCGGGCGTGGGAATCATGTTCGCGATCGCGCTGATCGACGCATCGATCATCGGGGCGGCTGCCGTCGGCCTCTCGACGTCATACGCCCTGGGCGACGTGTTGGGATTGAAGCATTCCCTGCACCGCAAACCGTGGGAGGCCAAAGGGTTCTACGCCGTGTTCGCGGGCCTCCTCGTGATCGCTGCCACCGTCGTCCTCATCCCCGGTAGCCCGCTCGGACTCTTGACCGTCGGCGTGCAAACCCTCGCCGGAGTGCTGTTGCCCTCCGCCACAGTCTTTCTTCTTTTGCTCTGCAACGACAAGGAAGTCCTCGGACCCTGGGTCAACGGCAAGTGGCTGAACCTGTTCACCTCGGTGGTGGTCGCCATCCTGGTCATGCTTTCCATCGTCCTCACGGCCAGCGTGTTGTTCCCGGATATCACGGCCGGTACGATCCTGTGGATCCTCGGTGGGGGCACTTTCCTCGGCCTGGTCACCGGTCTGATCGTGGGTGTGGTGCGCCGCCGACGCCCGGCTCGGGAGCCCGTCCCGAAGATGGAGCACGCTCAGCGGTTGCGCTGGCGGATGCCACCCTTGGCCCTTCTATCCAGACCCGAGCTCTCTTCGGGCCGGCGCGTCGGCCTTGCCGTCTTGCGCACGTACCTGCTCCTGGCGATGGCGTTGGTCGTCGTGCGGGTAGTTCAACTCGCTCTCGGCCACTGAGCAAATGAGTCTTACGCTCAAGTCAACATCCTCAAGTCCGCCAAGAACCCAAGCAACGATCGGGAAAGAAGACCCACAGTGAACACGACGATCCGCGGTATGACCGATTCCGAGGTCGGCCTCTCGCAGTTGCTCCGGCACACCGTCGTTGACGGTCAAGGCAAAGCCCTCGGCAGACTCTCTGACGTCATTGTCCGACTCCGCGGGGACGATTATCCGCTCCTGACCGCGCTGGTGGTCCGGGTCGGCTCCGAAACGGTATTTGTCCCCATCGCCGACGTCCAGGACCTCGCGCCCGATAACGTCCAGCTTGCCAGCGCCCGTCTCGACGTCCGGGCCTTCGAACGCCGGCCAGGAGAAGTACTCTTGAACGCGGATGTCCTCGGCCACCGGCTCATCGACGTGGACCTCGCCTCCCTGGTCCGCGCCCACGATGTGTACATCACCCGCCTAGTCCCGGCCCACGACGTGTATCTCAGCCCGGCCCCGGGCGTCTGGGTCGTCACCGGGCTCAACGTCCACCAGTCGCACTGGTGGTCCCCACGCCGCGACAAGGGCAATCATCCTGTGCGGGACTGGCGCTCCTTCGAAGCCCTGATCGGACACCAACCCTCCGTACTCGTTCGCACGTCATTCGGGAAGCTCCGCCGGCTGAAGGCCGCTCAGATGGCAGACATCATTGAAACAGCAGACGCAAAGGAACAGGATGAGCTCCTCGCCCAGGTCCACGCAGACCCAGAATTCGAAGCGGACGTTTTCGAAGAACTCGAAGAAGACAGTCTGTCCCAACTCCTCAAGTCCAAAAGCACCGCGGATGTCGCCTCGGTCCTGTCCCGTATGCGTGCCGACGACGCCGCTGACGCGATTACCGACCTGCCCCAGGAGAGGCGCCAGGATGTGCTTTCACTCCTCCCCGAACCTCATCGCACCAAAGTCCTCACACTCTTGGGTTATCACAATGCAACGGCAGGAGGACTCATGGGTGTGGAGTACCTCGCCCTGTCCGAAACCGCCACCATACGGGACGCCCTTGACATCATCCGGACCTCCACCACCGAACAACCCGAAGCACTCACAACCATCTACACCCTCGACAGCAACGAGCGGCTAACCGGAGCGATCAGCATCATCCGCGCCCTCCAGGCCGACGCTCAACTCATGCTGAGGGAAGTAGTCGACCCCGAACCAGTCCACGCAGCCCCCGAAGACGACATCATCGACGTCACAACTCGGATGGCGGACTTCAACCTCCTCACCCTGCCGGTAGTGGATGAAGACGGGCATATCCTCGGCATCATCACAGTCGACGATGCCCTCGAAGCCGCACTCCCAGAAGACTGGCGACGCAGAGAAGCACAGGCGCACAGCTCCCAGCCTCCACTCACCGACGAAGACTGAACCGCCCAAATGGGCGGCGAACTACTAACAACGCTCATCACGGCGGTGCTGAGCGTTGATCGACCGCCACGCATTCACGTTCCGAGGCCAGGACGATCAACCTAGTCCTCGCCTTCGCCGTCTGCGTCCTGGCCAGGGTCTGTCAAGTTTTCGGTGTAACTGGGTTTGATTTTTAGTTGTCGCGGATGGAGAGTCGGCCGTTGAAGGTGATG